>JBBSXE010000090.1:0-11858 GCA_038045925.1 Nanobdellota archaeon | reverse complement strand
CTGTCTTTTCCGAGATCGTAGGATCTGTATTTTTGCCTCTTCTGCTAATTCGAGATCATTTTCTTCCAATAATTTTTTTATTTCGTCTAACTCTTCCTTGAGGAGAAGAACATTCTTATTGACTTGTTCTAGGGTGACTTGTTCCATAGTACTTTAGAAGAAATTCTTCTTTTTATACTTTTCGTGAATAAAGAAAAAATAAAAAATAGCGCGGAGTGGATTTGAACCACCGACCTTTACCCAAGTTTTTTTAAAACTTTCCGGGTTATGAGCCTTCCGCGTCTTTTTTGACTTAAGACTCGACGGACACTCCTGGTTAGACACCAGGGTTATACAACCCCGAGTTCTGTCCTACCGCGCTAAACTGATTGAATAAAGAGGCTCTTTTAAACCTTTCTGCAACTCATTTCTTGACGCATTTAATCTTGTTTTTCTCCAGCAGTATTTTTACCGGCAAAAACTGTTCAATAACTTCTGCATTCGTCTGCATATGCTTGGTAATTTCTGGAACTGAGATTTCTCCTGCGCCTGCAAGACCGAGATATATCATCAACTGATCACCGAAAAAACTATCAACACCCTTTTCCTGTTGCAATCGCTTTGTTGCTTCAGCGCATTCTCTCCCTAACTGTTCTGCACTTTTTTTGACATCTCCTAACACGCCGGTGCCAACAGCGTAGTTTTCGTACTGCTCGACACTCTGCAGACTACATCCTGATGATAAGGTCGGAACGTACTTGATTTTTGCCTTGCTTTCTGGCAGTATTTTTTGATATGTCTCAATCATTCGCTCTGCAACACTTCTTTCCTTTAATTGTTCAGCAACAATTGCATAAATTTCTGTTTGTTGCAATTTACCACGCTCTTTAAAATCTAATTGCAGGATTTGTTTCGATGGCAATATAGTCAGAGAAATCTGTCCGCCTCCTTTTGGATAAAATCCGTAGCGATTAATTTCGCATGCAGTTTTGACGCCGATCTTTTCGAGTGCTTTCAGAAAAATCTGCTGGAAATGAGTGCTTGGCGGACACCATAACGTGTCTGTTCCTCCTTTTGCAATAAGCGTAACAGGAGCATCTTCTCTGAGACATGCAGGCAGCAACGTTTGCAATAGCAAGGTTGTTGAGCCTGCAGTGCCAATATCAACGGTATATTTTCCACCTTCAATATTTCCTGGTATGAATGTTATTTCTCTGCTTCCTTCGTACGCACCAGTAACATCTGCATGACAAAGCTGCTGCATTGCCTTCACTGCCGCAAGATGTTGCGCTTTTAATCCAGACTCTCCACGTTGACCGCGAATATTTTTGATTATACATTCTTTTTTTGTAACGGCGCTTAAGCTTAATGCTGTACGCACTATTTGCCCACCACCTTTTCCACCATCGACGAGAATCATCGTTTATGAGAACATGACTCCGCTTATGAACTTTTCTGCCG
The DNA here is from genome assembly GCA_038045925.1 of Nanobdellota archaeon. Lineage (GTDB taxonomy): Archaea > Nanobdellota > Nanobdellia > SCGC-AAA011-G17 > UBA489 > UBA489. The sequence goes on along the minus strand of JBBSXE010000090.1, from coordinate 10,418 downwards.
TCTGTTTTATTTATTCCCTTGTTGCATTTTCTCGATTATGCAGCAGTATCTTACAATTTTCTTCAACACTTTTTGTGACGCTACATTGACGACCTATCTTATTATCGCATTTTTACAATATCAACGTATTTCTGAAATTCTTTTTTTGAACATATTCTAAAATTTATTATTTTTTATTTTAGCTAACTCTGAAATTTACTATACCTCTATTTTGGAATAACCAGTTCTAAACCTTTCTATCATTCAGAAACTCTTTTATAACCATCCTGCTGCTCATTTTTATGGATTTTTTACTTCTGCAGCACATTGAAGATTTTCAGGAATTTCTGTTCGTTGACGAACTTTATGATGCTCTTGCCCAACGTTTAGGCAAAGAAAATGTTACTGCCCTTGGAGAAAGCGCTGAGGGACATCCTCTTTTTTGCGGAAAGCTCGGTCATGGAAAAGAAAATGCGCTGATCTTCGGATTTCCCCATCCAAATGAACCTGTTGGATCGCTTACTTGTTTAAGCCTCGTAACCTTGATTCAAAAGAATAAATCATTGCAAGAACGATTTACGTGGTATATTATCCCCTGCGCAGATCCTGATGGAGCAAAATTAAATGAGGGATGGTTCAAAGGAAAATTTAGCATTAAAAAATATGCTTACCATTTTTATCGCAGCAAACCAAGCCTGCAGACTGATTGGAGTTTTCCTGTCAAGTATAAAGATTATGTGTTTAATAACCCTCCGGCAAATGTTCGTGCACTACAACAACTTATTGAAAAAATAAAACCTCGTCTTGTCTATCCATTGCATAATGCTGGATTTGGAGGAGCGTATTTTTTTGTTACCCCTCCCGTACCAGAATTATTCTTTGATGATCTTATCACTCTCTGCCATGATCTTGCTATTCCTATGGACTTAGGTGAACCAGAAGCGCCCTTTATACAAGAATTAAAAAAACCTGTTTTTAAAGACATTTCTTTTTCAGATTATTATGAATACTATAAAAAAGCCGGCATCGATCCAACAAAAATACTTGATTACGGAACAACTAGTATTGACTTTGCACGGCAATATCACAAAAGATTTTTTGGATTAGTTGGAGAAATCCCTTATATTTATGACGAAAAAATTGCAGATGAAAAACAAACACAACACACGCGAAAGGAGAATAATCTTGAAGTATTAACTATTCATAAGGAAAATCTTACATTTATCGAAGAAGTGCTTCAGCAAAAAAATTTGAACAAACAATCTCTTTTCTATACCCTCATAGAAACGGTCGTTCATTATTTAAAAAATGAAGTAAAATCCGCAGAAATAACCTTGGAAAAACCAGAATACCAAGCGAAAGCAACAGTCGCGGAAACATTTAATACCCAAGTTATTATTCGATTCTATGCTAGCCTTATCTTAGGAGAGCTAAGAAGACTCTTACTGGCATCACCGCACACGAAAGAAAATATACTCCTGCAAAAGAAGATTGAAGAACGGATTGATGTGCTTATTGCATCTATTGAAAAATATTCGACTTACAAAATACTGCCTCTCAAAAAACTCGTGCAATTGCAATTGGGCTGCTTACTCATTGCGATTGATTATCTCTCGACGTGAATTATTTTTGTTAAATTAGCTCTAGGAACATTCCTAACTATTTGAGTCAATATTTTCTTCCCATTATACCTCTGTCAATGACAACGCTGTAAAAAAGAATTCCGTTCTGAAAACTATTCGGATAAATAACAAAAAAACGAAATCTTTTCGCGTATTGTCGAACATTTTTCAACATTCTCGTAGATTTTTATGCAAAAACGCCGATAGGTCTATAAAATCAAGCTTCTTAATTGTTGATACGAACATTTAAATATGTGGTGTTTAAACATGTATAAACATATGCAACAGATCACGACCAAGATACGGAAATGGGGCAACTCGTGTGGCGTTATCATACCTAAGGAAGTTCTCAAAAAAGAACATTTACGGGCAGGAAAGACTGTAACACTCACGCTCAATACAAACGAAGTTACTCGCGTCAAAGACATTTTCGGCTTACTTAAAGGAAAGCTGAAGAAAGACACACAAACTTTGATGGATGAATTAAACAAAGATCTCGATCCGGAGTTTTAACATGTACTATTTTTTTGATAGTTACGCGATTATCGAAATTTTAAGAGGAAATCCAGCTTATGCGGGCTATCGAGAAACCCCTATTGTTACAACCTTGAGCAATTTCGGCGAAGTTTATTATTCGTTGCTTAAGACATACGATGAACAGACTGCCGCAACATTGCTTGAAAAAATGAAATTTTATTTTATCGATCTTTCAGAAGAAACGGTAAAAGAGGCTATGCGGCTCCGCTACCATCATAAAAAATTGAAACTTTCTTACATTGATTGCTTTGGTTATGTTCTTGCAAAAAATAACAATATACCCTTTCTCACTGGCGATCAGGCTTTTGCATCTCTGGAGAATGTTGCATTTGTCAAATGAATGTTTCATTTAGGTTCGTATTCAAAAGGTCGCTGCGGTCTTGTGCACTCCATCGCACGTTTGAACTGCTCTGAAGGAACATATAACGATCTCCAACCACCACTTACTTCCGGATCAGTTTCTAAGCAAAGAGGAATATCTGCTTGTCGTAAACTTTCAACGATGTAGGTGTCTTCTATGCTCTGTATGCCGTCTCCAAAAGGAGTATAGTTCTGCACTAGTGTTAATTTTTTCCATCCTTCTCTTTTCATTTTTCTGTCAAGACTACTCATAAACTTCTCTTCAGCTAAATTCCTTTAAAAAGTTTTGGTTTGAAAAAAAGAAACGCCCAGGATGGGACTTTCAATCACCGCTCGTCTTGTGGACGGGCTCTGAAAGTGCTTTTGAACCCACACGCCCTTGCGGGCACAGGATTTTTACATAACCTTTAGCAATCCTACGCATCACGCTTTTTTGATTCTGCGCAATACCAGGTTATGCGACCTGGGCATCTCTCTGTAGGTAACAACGGAAATTGTTTAAAAAGCTTTTTATACGCTTATGTTCTTGCAAATATCACTATGCAAAATAAACTCATCTTATTTCTGATTATTGGTCTCATTTTTTCGGTGCGTATATCTGCAGATCCATCTGGTTGGACAAACGACAAGTTGGTGGTATCTAACAACCAATCTTACACTTTACAAAATCCACAAACAACAATGGACTTCAAAGGTAATCTTCATATGATGTGGCAAGATAATCGGAATTATCCCAACTATGATCTGTTCTATAAGAAGTTAGATAATAACGGAAATAATCTCACCGCAGACATATTTATTAGTTCTGCATCTCAATGGGGTAGCATGCATCGTATTGTTTCAGATAAATTTGGAATGATTCATATTGTCTTTATTGGAGCGAACACTCAATACAACGAACTTTTTTACAAAAAACTGAATAATGAAGGAAAGAATTTAACCGGAGATATTTCTCTTTCAAATGCTTTCGCTTGGTGGCCAAATTTTGCCGTGGATTCAAAAAGAAATGTGTATGTCGTTTGGAAAAACAAAAACGGAATAGGATACAAAAAACTCGACTCTCATGGAAAAAATCTTACTCCAGAGCTACAGATTACATATGATTCAAGCGATGGTATTGGGTCTATAGTTCTTGATGGAAAAAATAATGTACACCTTGGATGGCATCGAACAATAGGGCCCTATAACAACCAGGAGATTTATTATCAAAAATTTGATGAGAATTTAACAGCCCTTACAAATGAAATAAGGCTTACTCAACATAGCACAAGCAATTCATACTCCACAACACAGCCACCTATTCTTTTCCTTGATAAAAGAGAGAATGTTCATATAGCATGGCAAGACTTAGTGCAGTATGTTGGCCCTAGTCTTCCAAACTTCGAAATCATATATAGTAAATTAAACAATAATGGAACACAAATTATTAATAAAACACAGATCAGTAATAATAAAGAGATATCTCAGAATCCATCGATGGTTGTAGATGCTTGCGGTTTTGTGCGAGTTGCGTGGCAACAAGAAACTATTCTTGGAAAAGGAGAAGACGAAATTTATTATGCTGAACTCAACAGTGACGGAAAAAACATAACAGAAGAGATAAGACTTACCAATGCCTCAAAAGAATCAGAGATACCATCTCTTACTGTCGATAGAAATGGACGTTCACACATTGTCTGGCAAGATAACCGAAATGGAACTTATTCTTCCTATAACTGGGAGGTTTACTACAAGAGATCATTATCTTCAATTCGAAAAGAAGTGTGCTAATTCGAAGAACTTTTTATACAACTAATTCTTCATTTCCGTGTTTTATTAACTTTCTTACAATTATTTTCAGCGGAGAAGAAGACACCTGCGGTTTCTTCATGCATCTTCCCTGACGAACGAGGTTGCTTTTGAACGCGCTGTTTATGAGCACAGCTACTTCAAACACAAAAGATTATTTTGTTCATGTTTCACCAACGCATTTACACAATTTATAAATTCAGTAAATAATTAACCTTTTTGATAGATATCAATTTTTTATTATCTTTTATCTCTTTTTAAGTTATTTTTATCTTATTTATTGCAAATGGACTGTAATTTATACTTTTTAACTTGTTTCAGACCACTGAACATATTTATATACGACCACTCTCCAGATATGACAGGTTCGGGTGAGCATATAAGTTCAGATTATCAAATGGAGGAAAAAACCATGAAAAAAAATATACTTAGTCTATTACTATTGGCATTGGTCGCGTTAACACCCTTAACGTTCGCTATGCCTGTAGGATTGTTGCAAAAAAATACTGCAACAGTATCAAATGATATTGGAGAAGCACTCTATCCGGCAACGGTTAGTTCTGTAACGCCTTTATCCATTGAAACGAGCATGCAAACAAAACCTGTTAGGTCTTCGTTTCGAACGACTACATCAACGACAGTAAAAACAGCAATGCCTCAAAATGTTCAAGCATTTGCCGCACAACAAGGTCTCGATGCTGATCGTATACAGAAATTCTTTAGCGGCTATCGAAACGTCGCTCCAGTTTCTGTAACGAATGCTCCTGGCAAACCTTTGCAGTTTAGAGGCAAACAAGGGCTACATACGATGATCGTAGGAAAACAATATCCTGGTCATTACAACAACAAATATCCGAACATGAATGTGAACTTCTGGAAAGGAGAAGTCTTCATCAAAGGAATTTTCAGCGGAACTGTTGAAGGATGGTATCAACCTTTAACGAGCACGAGTGGCGCTTTCCTTGGCTACTTTACTGACAGCCAGAATACCGCGCATAAGCTTGCGTTCGGTATCTACGGTGTCGGTCCAAATGGAAAGAATCAGTGGTACCTCTGGGAACCTGAAAGCCCAAATCCACCAGCAACCATGCTGCATGGAAGAGCGTACATTCCCTTTCGATAAAGCATAACGACTTTTCTTTTTTTTCTTTTTTTAATTCCGTTCGTAAAAACACTCTAAGAAAACTCTAGTTTGCACGACAATAATCTTTATATACTATTCTCTGCTGTTTTGCCTTATGTATTTCGCATTTTTTAAAAAACATGAAGGCATTTTCTATTTTCTCTTTCGCATTACCGTTGGATTTCTCTTTTTTTCGCATGGCTATGATAAATTTGGTGGCTTTGGCGGAACGACGTTTCCTGCATTCAGCTTGATGTGGCTCGCCGGTATTATTGAAATTGCTGTCGGTCTTGGCATCTTTTTCGGCGTCTTTACAAGATTAGCAGCGCTTGGCGGAGCAGTTCAAATGGCTGTTGCCTATTTCAAAGTGCACGCAGCTGGCGGGTTGCATCCGCTGATCAATAAAGGTGAGCTTGCGTTGCTGTATTTTGTCATTTTCTTGATTATTCTTATCTATGGCGCGGGAAAGTGGAGTTTAGGAACGGCATTATTTAAGAAAGAAGTGCTTTGATTTTCAACCCATCGAAACGTTATTAAAAGGCAAAGAAGCCTAACTTTTCTGATTTGGAGTGCTTTATGGAACGTCTCGTTTGTTTGCCTTGGTGTTCTGTCGAAAGAACAGTAGCAGATACAGAAACTCTTCTCTCAAGCATTATCGATGCTAAACACATCCCGCATACTCAAGCGCGAACTTTAAAGCAGATAGATAAACCTCTGTATGTTCATAGCAACAACATAGATATGCCTGAACGTCAAAGATTACCAGCGCACGAAACAACATCAAATCCATATTATTTTGAACGATATCTTCCTCTTGGAGATCGCATTCGAACAGCACTCCCCGATTGGTTGAAAAAACTTGTGCCTTTGTTTTCCCAACGATATCAGGTCGTCATGATTGAGGAAAAGCTGCAGGAATATCGATTCAGAATTTCTGGAGAACGGGGAGAATTCACCTTGGAAAGCGTTGTTCAAAGAAAAGTCGGTGGAGATTGCGCTATGCTTTTTGATACACGCGGCAGATGCTTTACGGATAGTAACATGGTAGTTAACAATCAGGATCGTTTAGAACACTGGCGTATCGCTTTACGATTTTCAGACCAAAATTCCTTTGAAGAAAATCGTTACTCTGGTTATCATAAAGGTTCTTTTAGCATTGGCGTCTGCTATGAGGGTATTCGACTCCCGAGAGAGCATTTTCATTGGGCAAGTAAACCTCTTCGAGAAGCTGTCCGCGTTTTTGGAGTATTGCTCGAGGACCATCGCACGTATTCCAATCAAAAATAGCTTTAAAAATAACTGATTCCTTGCATAACGCATGACAGAACTTCTCTATTTACAAGATAGTTATGCGCAACACTGCGAAGCAACGATTATTGCAGTACAGCATCGCCAGGTTGTTCTTAACAAAACTGTTTTTTATCCTACTGGCGGCGGACAACCGCACGACACAGGCAACATCGTCTGCAACAACCAAACATATGCTGTTCTCTCTGTCCAGAAAAAGGATGGAACTGTCTTCCATGAATTAGATCAAGAGGGATTGCGCATTGGCGATCAAGTCCATTGTATGATCTATTGGAAAAGGAGATATCTCTTGATGCGCTACCATAGCGCGGCGCATGTATTGGCAGGCGTGTTTTCCAAAGAGCTTGGCACTGAAATTACTGGAGGGCAGCTTGCTGTTGACAAAGGACGATTTGATTTTGCACTTGCAGATTTTACCAAAGAAAAGATTGAAGAAATTTTTCAGCAAGCGAATGCTGTGATTGCGCAAGACTTTCCCATTCATGCGTATACTCTGCCAAAGGAAGAAGCGCTGCAAGATCCAACACTGTTTAAATTAGCGAATAAAGAGTATATTGAAAAACTGCAGGAGGTTCGTGTGGTGGATATTGTTGGCTTTGACAAGCAGGCAGACGGGGGAACGCACGTGAGGTCGTTGAAGGAGATTGGGGCAGTTCATTTGTTGAAGATTGAGAATCGCGGAAAGAATAATAAACGGATTTACTTCAATCTCAACGAATAACAGATGCATAACGAACACAGTTTTTTCCCTCTGTTTTTCCACTTTGCATGGCTCGATCTGCACGTTTTCTTGCTTCTTCGTAAGCCTCATTTGAAACATCCCACCGAGTTAATCCAAATGTTCCTGTAATCTTATAGTGATTATTTGTTTTCACAAGACTCTTTTCTTCTAATTCTCGTCGAAGTCTATCAACAATGCCACGAGCTTCATCTTCGTTGCGCGCTTGCAAAATAAGGTCAATCTCTTCTCCATGAGAATGATAAACATCTGCCTCTCGCGTTCCTTCCGAAAGAATCTCCAAAGTCGTCCTTAGAATTTTATCGCCTACGTCTTGACCATGTTGTTTATTGAATTTGCCAAAATCATCGAGATCTAATGTAGCAACAAAATAATCTAAACCTTCTGATTTTCCTCTTTCTTTTTTTATACGATCGACATCACTATCTCTTTGACGAATACCTGGATATTCTGTTACCTGGTTATTTGTCGTAAAACTATTCAACACGTCAACACCTCCACCCAATATCTTAAGAAGACGTAAATCTAACTGATCCGATCTCTCTTCTGCACGTTGCCTTAATATTTCAATGATTCTTTTTTGTCCAGCATAATGCTTAATCTCATTGTATTTTTCAGTCATTTTACTACCTATGAGTAAATAACATTATATAAGTTTTTCGGTTTTCTGGTGTTGCTGCAAATCAGACTTATTTTCTCGATTTTTTATACGCAATACCGAAGATGAGCATAGATACTGCGACTACTCCGATAAGTATCCAAAGCAACGCGGATGATCGTTTTGTTGCTTTTTGTTGTGGCTGCGGCTCTGGGTCTCCATTATCTTCGGCGAAGAAATTTCCCAATTGCGCCCCTCCGCTGCTTCCCCCAGGAACTTCGATCAATGGATTTATCCTGTATTCTCCTCGAATTTCTCCGCTGTCAATATCTACATAAACGCCACGATAGATTGGCTCGTTCATCACTGATCCTCGCGCAATTTCATCATCGCTGCTGACTGCCCAAACAAGTTCATAACCGTCCGCTGTTATCGCTGCGGTGTTTAGGACACTTCCCGTAATTTTCTGCAGGCCATAGGTTTTTGCTTTTGCTTTTGCTTGCTCCGCATCAACAAGAAACTGATAGGGTTTTTTAGGACCAAGATAGTTTTGCACAACGCCATTGCTGTCAAGCGTTATTTGAATGCTGTCTGGCTGTGAGCTGAAATGCGGATCAACGCCTTCTGTTGAAAATGGAATCTTATAGGAAAACGTGATTTCATTTCTGATTGTGCAACTTGTTTTATCGCAGTCTTTAAATGATTCTTTACTTGTTACCGTGATAAACTGAGCATAGTAGCTGTCACCAAGCTTTTTCTTCAAAAAGTCTTCTGCCTCATTGATAATCTTCTGATCTGGCTTGCTCGCGCGCGTACTTGCTGTCGACGGAGCAACTGTTCCGCTTCCACCTTCACCAACCTCTGTAGATTGGGCAATTACGAAGGGCATTGCCGCTAGCAAAATGATCACCATTCCAAGCATTAAGAGGATATTGCGCTGCATTTGTTTCTCTTTTATCTTATAATCCCAAGCATTTATATAGTTTTTGAACTCGCATTGCTGCATGATTCAACAAATTATCGTCATCATTCTGGCTTTTCTTGGATCTCTCGCTGGGAGATGGCTTGCAGTCCTCGCGCCGGAAGAAATACCCGTGGGAAAACGCTATTTTCTTTTCAGCAAAAAGGTTTTGATGGCGCTTCTTTCCTTGCTTCTTGTGTCGCAGATTCCTTCACTTTCGTTTTCATTGCTTTTTTTTGTTTTTATCGGCGGATTGCTTGGATATGTCATTCATCGGCAGCCAGTTTTCTTCAGTTTTGCGCTTGTCGCTACGTCGTTCCTTTCCCTTTCTGTTTTCTTTATCTCCGCTGTTTTCATTTTCTTGCACGGCATGGTTACGGGAAGCGTTGAACGGCAACCTCCTTCAAGCATATTTTTCTTTTTTCTCCCCTTGCTGTTGTTCTTGTTTCCTTCTTTTGTCTCTGCAAACCTCTCTGGTTTATTGGCAGTAACTATTGGAGCGCTGCTCGTTTCAGCAAAATAACTATGGAAACTCTTTACCAGGCAATTATCAAGAATAAAAAATATCAGGCAATCACACGAACAGTTATTGAACGAGCGATACATCGCTATTTTATTCGTCATCCAAACCAGAAAATCTCCTTGGAAAAACAAAAATCTGAAAAATTTAAAGCGATTGTTCGAGCAATCAGGGGGGAACTGCATCACATTCATGGAGCGTTTCAAACCACAAGAAAACATGAACGCGAGATTTGCCTGCAAGCATTGAAAAAACTACTTCACGAAAAAACAAGTTCACGAGAGCGCTTTCTTGAGCTGCACAAACAAATGCTAGTGACGAGCCGGTCAACGAACGAACGACTCGCTATGTATCCCGCTCTCTACGCTGAACTTTTCCAGCGCATAGGAAAACCGAAAACGATTCTCGATCTTGGCTGCGGATTAAATCCTGTTTCTTATCCGTTCATGGGGCTTGAAGATGTTACCTATTTCTGCTGTGATGTTGATGAACAGGACATTCATTTTTTACAAGCGTACTTTGCATGTATTCCTGCGCTTCATGGAACGGCAACAGTGCTTGATCTTTCTCAGATTAATGCGGTGAAGAAGCTTCCTCAGGCAGATGTCGCCTTTCTGTTTAAGGTGCTTGATCCTCTTGAGCGGGGGAAAAAGGGGCATCGGCTTGCTGAAGCGATTATTACTGCTGTTCCAGCGCGCCACATTATTGCGAGCTTTTCGACGCAGACTATTTCAGGCAAGCAGATGAATCATCCATATCGAGGGTGGATGGAACGCATGTTGACACGATTACAGTTTTCTTTCACGGCCTTCGCAACGGAGAATGAATTTTTTTATATTATTCGAAAAATATGGTGAACGTGTGAATTTTTTAACCTTCTTTT
>JBBSXE010000089.1:0-4669 GCA_038045925.1 Nanobdellota archaeon | reverse complement strand
AGTAATGGGACGGGAAACAGCGCCGGTGATGGAGACGATACAGAATACGTCGGGCCAATTTTTACCATGAGCATTCAGGATAGCACAGAAGGGTTATTTAGTGATGATGGAAAGCTGAAGAGCAGCAGTAAAATCTTGAGTGTCCAAGGTCCAACGTTTTACAATGATTTCAGCATCGCCATAGAAAACAAGGAACGCGACAAAATATTATGTTCTATTGATCGTAAAGTAGATATTGACACAGACATTGATGGAAGTTTCGATATTGAGGGTATTTATTCATTGGATCGCCACACTGTCAAGATTAAGCCTGCAGAATCAGAAGAAATTAAATCAGGAATAGAATCTGTTCCCGGAAGCGTGCCAGAATACCAAGGCAAAGGAGAAGTCTGGGCAGAGTATGAAGCGCGCTGTTATTTTTGTTTAGATGACAAGTGCAATGGATACGAAAAACGCGGAGAATCAAAGAACAAGAAATATTTCAGAGTGCGTATCAATGATAATCTGATATATGCCTCAAGCAACAGCACAGGAAGCTAGCTAGTCTGCTGAATCCGTTGTTTTCTTTTCTTGATTTTTGGTTATTGTTTCAGAGAGTATCTCTTGTGCCGCAGATCCAGAAAAAAATGATCGCGCGGTATTTCCCGTCGCTTTGATTGTTTTTTGCAAGAAAAGCTTTGTTTCTGTTGTATAAAAATAGAGCCCAAGCACGAGCAGGATTAAGAGTACCATCAAAATCTTTTTCAGCATCGATTTTTCAAGATTTTTCTTTATTTAATGCTTTTGCTCAAGAATCGTTTCTGTGTACGCGGGAGTGAAGTATTTTTTTACAACCCGTTTGACATCGTTGAGTGTCACGTGGCGTATTGCCTTGCGATAGGACGCATACTGCGCTCCAAACATATCCCAGATTGCGTTCTGCTCGACGCGCTCAAGATTGTTTTCATGCTCAATGATAAGGCTCCCCTCAACATATTCTTTTGCGACAGCAACTTCTTGTTCTGAAAGATTCGGGAGTTGTAAAATCTCTAAGAAAAGCTGCCGCACCTTCTTAATATTCTTTTTTTGTGTCATCGCCGCGACAGCAAAATATCCGTACGCGAGATCTGATTCATGAATGGCTCCCACCGCATAGACAAGACCTCTTTTTGTCCGAATCTCTTCAAACAAGCGGGAGCTTTGGCCGCGGTCAAGGATTGCTTTGATAACATCAAGAACAGGGCTATTGGAATCTGTTGTCGGTGGAGTTTTGTATCCGAGCGCAATATAAGATTGGTTGATCTGCATCTGTATTTTTTTCTGCACTTTTTTTTCTTGCTTAAGCTCAAGGGGATTTTCCCATCGTGCGATAGGAGAAGAGCGAATCGTTGCGAACGCTTTTTTTATTTTTTCTGCAATGCCTCGAATATCCCCAGATACAGAAATAATGATGTTTTTTGCGGTGTAGTATTTTTCGTAAAACGCAATAAGATCCTCGCGGCGCAAGCGTTTGATGCACGCAAGGTCACCGTAGATAGGAAGGCGCGTTCTATTTGTTTTGAATAATGTTCCAAGAAAGACGATCCATTGGTATGCCTTCGGATCATCATGCAGCATCTTGATTTCGTCTTCGATAATGTTTTTTTCTTTTTCAAAAGCGTCTTGGGGAAATGTCGCGTTCTGAAACATGTCCGCAAGCATGTCTAAAGCGAGGTCGCAGTGTTTTTTCGGAACAACAGCGTAGAAAAACGTTCGTTCATTCGTTGTGGTTGCGTTCGATTCTCCTCCAACATTTTCTATTGCGCCAGTCAATTCTTTTGCGGATTTCGTCGTTGTTCCTTCAAAGAGCATATGTTCGAGAAAATGCGCTATGCCTCGTTCTTGCGGTCGTTCATCATTTGAGCCAACCTTCACGAGAATGCCGATAGCGACAGTATCTCCATCGCGCTTGTCAAGCAACAGTGTTAAACCGTTGGAGAGAATTGATTTTTGCATCTTTTTCTGTACAGAGAGGGTGGTTATAAGGATTCTGCTTTTAAAAATTCTGTGTCTTGCATATGTAGAAAAAACTTTGTGCGAGTTAGCGACATGCGAAATCGCCATATTTATATACCATCTCTGCTTGATATTCTTCAATTACCGTTTGATATATAAATAGGTAATTCTTTTATATTTGTAAAAAGAGGCGATATCATATGACTATAAAATGTCCAAAATGTAACTCTAATAAAAAGGTAGTTGGTTATGGGATTCGCCATAACCGTTCAGGCGATAAACAAAAATATCGGTGCAATACGTGTAAATGTTATTTCATCAAAAAAGACGCTTTCTTCAAAAAAAAGTATTCGAGAGAGATCATAGCGGAAGCATGCTCCTGCTACAAAAGAGGCATGAGTTTTGAAGCAACAGCAAATCACATCAATGAATACAAAGGAACAAAAATGGTCCAGTCAACAGTTTTCTACTGGGTAACTCATTACTCTAAAATTTTAAAAAAAATGGGATAGCGAACAGGTTCCGAGTTTACTCGGAAACATTCATCTCGATGAAGTGTATTTCAAAGTTATGGGGAAAGACCGCTATCGCTGGAGCGCCAAGGATAAAGGCACGAAATACAGGCTCTACGGCTGTTTAACAAGCAAAAGAGATTACGCGACAGGCGCGAAGCCCCTGTTCAAGCACATCAAGCTGCTCTGCCTCCAGCAATTTCTTGGCAGGAAGAAAAATGGGAGAAAGATACGCTTCGTGACTGACAAGCTTGCCCACTACAAAAAAGGATTCAATAAATATTTTAGGCGCATCGCCTTGCTCACGCACGGCGTGCCAATCAAGGCGAAAAGAAAGGGGTTGAAGTACAATAACAACTGCATTGAGCGAGACCACCAATACAACAAGCAGTGTTACAAAACCATGAGAGGTTTCGCGATCCTCGAATCAGCAGACGCCATTCTTGATTTCTTCGATGCACACTATAACTTCATTGACAAACAGAAGATTCTTGGAAAAAGACAAACGCCAGCAGAAGCTGCTGGAATTGAGATAGAATTGGGAGACACCCATCATCTCTTAAGGCTTATAGAGATTGCATCAAACGAAGAATGAAGAATATCCTTGTCGGAAAATCTTATCTATTACTGGAAATTATTCGCTTTTTAATTTTCGTAAATCTTTCACTTTTCCAAAATACAATGGTTTCTGTTCTCCAACCACATACACCTCAAACTTCTCAATACCTCCTTTTAAAAATGGGCTTAGAAAATGTCCCTGCAGCACATCGCTCCCCTCAGTCAGCGGATTAAATGACGGCAGCACAATGAGGTCATGTTTTTTCCATGTTCCAACTAAGAAGCATTTGTACTTTTCTCCTCGTCGTTCAGGAAAAGAAATGGCAGGATGTTCATGGCCAATAATCAGTGTTTTTGATAATGAAGGAATAATTTTATGTCCGTGAAGAATCGTGACATCATCAATCTGATAAAAATCAACAATCTGAATATTTCTCTTCTGTGCAATCGGCGCTAGTGCGAGATCATGGTTTCCCTTCACCAAAATAATCTCATCCACATGCTGCAGCAGAAAATCAAATAATTTCAAGACATCTCTCCATTCCTGATTGGAAATAGTGCCAAATTCATGCTTCACATCGCCATTAATCACAATCTTTTTTACCGTCGTTTTTTGAAAAATTGATTTCAAACGCTCCAAGATATCATCAAGCTGAAAAATAGGAACAAGCACTCCTTTTTTATGCAAATACGTTTCAAAGCCAAGTTGCAAATCTCCAATAATGAGAGTGTCTTTATACTGGAGCGCTAAATCAACGATCTTATAGTTCTTTGGTAAGGACATCGTTATTATGCTATATCGGCGAAGTATTGGTTTCTTACATAGCGATCTTTTCTAATAAGTGGAGAACTATTTAAATCTTGTTGGAATTGTTAATTTCAATCAGATCTGTCGTTTATTGATTATTGTGATTTCACAAGAGCGGATTTTGATAAACAACCATTGCCAGAGATCATACATTTAATGAATGAATACTTGGTAACAACTGCAACGCAGGAAATAGAACATCAAGCAAGATTATTGAGTAGTGAGATTACACAGAGAAGAATTGATAAATCTGTAATCATAGATGATCTTGCAAGAAAATTAGGAAAAATCTATACGACAGCTGAAATATTTTTTCCAGGAATATCTGTTCCAGTTGATAAAGTTACGCAACCTTAGGGTCTTCTTCTTTTTCCCATTAAATTTCTTACTATGCCTCTTGATAAAAAACGGGGTAGATTGCTTAGTAACTTGTTATTGAATCCGGGAACGGCGACTCTTTTTTTGCTAAACAATGCTTCGATTCCCTTTTCAGCAGATTCTCTTGCCGACGGAATATCGTTCGAAAATCGCAAATTTGCTGTTTTTGAAAAATTAGTTTTTGTTGGTCCCGGACAAAACACAGTAACCGAAACATTTTTATTTTTTAATTCTTCCATTAATGCTTGGCTAAAAGACAAAACATAGGCCTTGGTTGCAAAATAAACAGCTAAATAAGGTCCAGGAAAAAAACTCGCTACTGAACCTAAATTCAAAAGGTAGCATTCCGTATTCGTATTTCTGTGTGATAAAAATATATATGTCATCTCAGTTAATACTCTAATATTCAAGTCAATCATGTATTTTTGTTTAGTTAAGT
>JBBSXE010000088.1:0-12122 GCA_038045925.1 Nanobdellota archaeon | reverse complement strand
TTGAGCAGGATAGATATAGCTATCCTGCTTTAAGATATGGTTCGGAGATACTGATGTTATGGAAACATTTATAAACAAGTGGAATTATTTGTTTCCATATGGAACAAAGCTTAACCATTTTATCACCATTTTTTGAAGATCCGAACAAAAAATTTAGTATTCGGGAGCTTTCTCGGATTTTAAAAATCAACCATACAACTGTCAGAAATTACCTCAATAAGCTTGTAAAAGATGGTTTCTTATCCTTTAAAAAAGAGGGGTTATATTCTTTTTATCGCCTTATCTTATCCAAAAAAACTGCAAATCTCAAGTTGTATTATAACCTCGAAAAAATAAGAAAATCTGGTTTTGTTGAAGTTCTTGAGAAAGAATATAATCTGCCAGTTATTGTTGTGTTTGGAAGCTATGCTGCTGCAATGGACGATACAACGAGCGATATTGATATTTGCCTTGTATCACCTATACAAAAAGAGATTGATACTCACGCCTATGAACAAATACTGCAGAGAAAAATAAGCCTGCATTATTTTACCAAAGAAGCATGGGAAAAAAGTAAAAAAATGAATCATCATCTTATTAATAGCATTTGCAATGGAATTACACTCTCTGGAGAATTAGAGGTTTTATCATGAATTTTGAAGACAGCTTACGTGAAGGCAAGGCAAAAAGAGCATTATCTCACAAGATACGGGCTGCGAGCTTATTTACGTCTTCGCTCCAAGCAATCGAAACCGCAAAAGTTATCCCTTTAAACCAAAATACCTCAAAATCAATTTTGCGAGAGCTTTACGAAGGCCTACGAGAATATTGTGAAGGTCTTGGTTATTTGAAAGGATACAAATTTCTTGACCATGAATCCATAACGTATTTTGTGAGAGATATTCTCAAGGAAGAGTCAATTTCAAAAAAATTTGATCGGTATCGACGATTACGGAACGGGATTAATTACTATGGCGAGTCTATTGATATAGAAACTGTTAAAGAGGCGATAGTAGAAATTCCGAAACTCGTTCAAGAACTGGAAAAATATTCAAAAGACTGAATTGTCATTGATCAATAGTATCGATACATATAAAAATCAACACAACATTGAAAAGAGCATGGGAAAAGAGAGTAGCAACAGGCATTTCTTCATTGCGATTGTTCTTGTACTTGGTGCGATTGTGTTTGCAGCATCACTGCAGCCGGAGAGTACTGGGCAGCTTGTGACGAAGAATAGCTTTGGACCAACTCAAAATCTGAATCCACAGCTTTCAAATATGATCGCCGAAAATTGTAATTCTTGTCCCGAACAGTATACTACTACCAATATCCTTTATCCAGGACGTACAGAATATTGTTCTCTTAAACAAGATTGTCCTTCAAAGGCAGTGCTTGCATGTAGTACTTATAAATGCACCTATGAATGTTATGTTATTCTAAAGGGTGGAATAAACATACAAACACCAAAACAAAGTAAAGATTGTATTAAATCTCAACCTATTTTTAACTGAAATTGTTTATCGTTTTTTGTTTGTGAAGGGATTAAAAACATGCGTATAACAGATATTACCCGCCTCTTTTAAGAAAAGTGGTTAAATTATCTTTTTTTGCAACATCTTGCCCCTTCTATTCCAAGTGAAATGCTTCCTAAAGTTTCACTTCCTCTAGGACAACGTGTGCTTCCATCTCCGATATCGAGGATAACCTCGCCGCCCAACAATCCACATCCATTTTGTGTCAGACTTCCTGTTTGGTAATAAGAGTAAACAATATTACCGGGCTCTTCATAACATACTCCCAGTAGATTCGGATAATAGTTTATATCAAATTCTTCTTGCCATTCTCTGCACTCAACTGGGATGTCTCCTCCCCTACTTTGTATGTATATTTCTCTTGTTTTCACGCTTATGGGGTTTCCTAGACCCTTTAATTCATCAACAATAGTTATTTCTTTTGATTTTATACTTCGAGACACCATCTCTAAATAACTTGCTTGTTTTTTTCCTAGATCATCAATCAAAGAGTTTTCAGGTTTGCTACATGCAGATAAGAAAAAAATTAATAATAAAAAACACCCAATTCTCATAAAAGAGTAATTTTATCTAGAAATATATAAAACTTTCTCAAGCTAAAACTTTTAAGCAATTCTCGCAATCTTCTCTTCTTGAAAAAACATATTCACGAACGTTTTATGATTCCACTTTAATTAAGTATTCTGCAGGCCCCAACACTTTAATATGCGCATGCGATCCCTTCTCCCATTTCTGCGTCATCTCCTTCGGGAACCTCACAAAAAATGTCTTTCCGTCAAAATTCACGCTTCGCTCTACCGTTATCAGATCCTCATTCAACAGCTTTTGGATCAACAGCAGCTTGTCAAAACGCCGCCCCTGCACATTATCCAAATACTCTTTGTTACAGCGAGGACAACGCCAGACTTCATACGTAAACTCTATGCCTCTCAACGCAAAGATCTTTTTTTCTTTTGTTGTTACCTTATTACAGCAGATGAAGGGACCCTTAAAGGCGTCTTCTTTTACAGTGACCTCTACTTGCTCCAGGAGATCATCTTCTTTTAGATATTCTCTCAATCTCTTCTTGATGGGCATTGTGCTTTCAAAGATTTTTTTGACACGAGATCAATCATAGATATTACTCCTGTGGCCGATTACTTGAATAAAAAGCACTTTATTCTCCAAATCAACATCAACCAGCATTCGATAATCACCCACTCTCAGCTTGTGATAACTATTTCCTTCGTAATGCTCGAGATAATGAAATGGATCTTCTTGGACTTCTTTTACTTTGAGAACAATCCTCTTCGCTAGATTTTTTGGCAACTTCTGCAAGAACTTTCTGACTTTTGGATGCCACTCGACAGTATACGTCATGCTATAAACTCTTCTTCCATTTTTTGCTGCGAGATGTATTCTTTTTTTGCTGTTTTTCTGGCTTCTTCAAGCTCTTTTTTTGCTTCTTTGCTTAATTCAAGGTCTTCAGCGAGAGCATGCTTTATGAACTGAATATCCTGCCTAATTGTCCTTAAGTCTTTGTGGATTGTGTTTAATGTGACTTCTTCCATTTTCTTTTTACCTTTTGATTGTTTTACTTTTACTATCCAGAAGATTTATAATAGTATTCTTCTTTAAATATGTTATTGTTTTCTTTTCGGAGGATGATGCACTATGCCAGAGATCAAACCATTAAAGTATAAAGAATTGAAGGGATTTTTAACAGAGAAACAACTAAAGGAACATCATGATGTGTTGTATGCGGGCTACTGCAAGAATACTGATAAAATACGAGAGAAGATTAAAACTATTAGCTTTGAAGGGACTAATGCAACCTATAGTGATCTGCGCGAGCTGAAAGTTGAAGAGACGTTTGCGGTGAATGGTGTGCGGCTGCATGAAGCGTATTTTGATATTATGCATGATACAACATCTGCTGCTCCGAGCGGAAAAATTAAGGATCTTATTGAACGCGATTTTGGCAGTGTTGAGAAATGGAAACAGGAATTTAGCGCATGCGGGCTTGCCTCTCGTGGATGGGTTGTACTTGCATTTGACTGGCAGGATATGAAACTTCATAATTATGTCTGCGATGTGCATAACCACGGCGGAGTCTGGGATTGTAGCAGCTTGCTTGTGTTAGACGTCTACGAACATGCCTACTTCATCGATTATGCCACTGCTCGCAAAGACTATGTCGAGAAATTTATGACACATATTGACTGGGAAGAAATTAATAAAAAGATACTTGTACAGCACATCGACATGCACTAATTCTTTTATTTTTTATTATTACCATGAGCTTTCTTGTTTAAAACCACATTCTTTGCAATATTCTACTTTAAACAAACCATCTGTATGCCTCTCCTGGCCTACATGTAATTTATTTCCACAGTCTGGACAAGGCTTTCCTTGATCATTGAGGATGTTTTTTTGTTTCATTTTTGAAAAATTAACGATTAAAACTTTTGCTTTTTTCTTACTTCTTTTATTTCATCTCTTTTGACTGCATCTGGAGGAATCTGCTTGAAAAAATGATCTCCTTTTTTTGTTAACGAGACGAGAGTATGTTTTCCTCTTCGCTTTTTGTCCAATAATCCGTTGTCGACTAAGACGTTCACATATTCTGATGTTGTTGAACGAACTTGATCATACTCTCGTTCTGGGTATAAATCTGATGCTAATGATTTTAATGCGAGCCACTCTTGACCAGATTCTTTTAATAGAAGACCCGCGCGATAAAACATGGATTTTTGCGTGTCTGTTAATTCTTCTACGAGATCAAAACTTCTTTCTGCTGGAGGAGAAAATACAGTTGAAACTTCAGGAATTGATTTTTGCCGCTGTACTTCTTTTTCTGTTTCTTTTTGTTGCGATAAAAATGTGTAGGAAACTACTTCATTCATTCCCTCTACACGACTTTGTAATTCTTTTAGTTCTTGCACTTGAATATTATCGCGATCATTTAAATGACTAATCCAATCTTTCATAATTTTGATATCTTGCTTGATCCGCAGAAAAGAATCTTTCAGATTATCATGGATTAAAGCTATCTCTTTTTGATAACTTATCTCAGATTCCCTCTTTTTTTTGAAAAACCACACCATCTTTGCTCTTAAGAAGAACTCATTTCTTTTAAATCTTTTGTTTTGTGTCGAAGACTGTTCGTAGACGTCTTTAGACTGTTCGTAGACGGTTCGTCGACGCGTCGTAGACGGATTTTTATAAAGAAATTGTTGTGTTTTATAGATAGACTTTCTGTTATTTGAAGAATTTGAACATGTTAGAAGATAGGAACAAGGAATGAATTGAGAAAAATAATAATTTTTTCGAATAACTGAGAATAATGCATGGCCTAAACAAACGAAAGATTAGAATGAAATGCAACAAAAGAAGTGTTTAAAAGAAGACTAAAACATGCTTATTTTTGAAGAAGTGAGGGTTGGACAAGACATCAAAAATGATAGAACAAACAATAAGAAAGTGCGCAGCTAAGCAAGTAATTTCTTTGAGATGAGACTTTGGAGAGAAATTTACCTTGTTTTTACAAAAGTGAGGATTCTAAAAAAAGTTTCTTAGATAATCAATGAATTAAACATATGATTGTGAGAGGGTTAATTTAGCCTTCTTTTTCGTTTAAAACTGTTAAGAACTGTGAAAGTTGATGTTAAACTCCGTTTCAAACACAGCTAAACAATTACCACATTAAGAAAGGCTAACAGATGAGAGTTTTGCAAATAACCTTGTTATATTCTCGAAAGAGGAGTAAGTGAGTTCTGATTGAGAGTTTACATAAAATAAGACATCTGTTAAAAAAGCTCATTGAGAAAGAAACTTATGTACGTGTTATGCTCAGAAATAGGCTAAAATTACCTTCTTTCAAGAAAAGTGAGAGGTTATTACAGATCCAGCAATGTTGTTTGCGTATTTGGATTATGCCTCATTTTGATCAATTCCGCAACGATAGTTGGATCTTTAAATCCTTTTTTTATTGAAAGACTCGATTTTCGATTGAAAAAGCGTTCTTTGGAGATTGGTATTCTTTTACTTAAAATGCGGTTTACGTGTGTTTTTACAGAAGACTCGGTTAAATTTAGCTTGTTTGCAAGATCTATGTAGGTCACTTCGCCCCCTAATTGACGCTCCAATTCGTAAATTGCGAGAAAAATTGAAAATTCTCGATCTGTGAGGGTTTTGAACCGAAGAATGAGAGTTTGATTGAGTGTTGCTAGGTCTTCATGCGTTGTTGTTGATCGTTGATCATCGTCAATCATCGTCGACAATCGTCGACTGTTGACCATCGACAATTGACGATCGTCGACTACCCCTTTATTTCCTATGGAAACATTAAAAAAGTCATTTTTTACCTCTTTTTTATCATTATCCTTTAAAATTAAGTCTAATTTACTATTTACGTCTTCCAAGATCTTTTTTTGCTCAAAAAAGTCTTTTTTGTTCTTATTTAGCTCTTGTTTTAATAGATCTATGTCTTCTTTTACCTTTGTAAAAGCATTTTTTACATTTTCATCGACCATTTTCAACCACCTCGCTTGGTTTATTGAATATAAGAATGAGGTATATTTAAGGTTTATGACCCTCTTTGAGAAGTTTTTTTGTTTCGTCGATGATCATCGATGATAGTCGACGTCTCATCAATGATTGTCGATCTTCATCGGTGGTTGTCGTTGATTTGCCGCATTACTTTTTGGAATATTTTGATAAATAATCCTTTGTTTATTGTGATTCCCGCGCTTACAACAGCATTTCCCAGTGCTTTCCCCATTTCCCTCTCTTTTGCTGCTGGAGGCTTAAAATCAATCAGATTTTGGAGCGTTTCGTTTGCGAGAATACCATCATTAAGCGCTAGACTTACCTTTTTTCCCGTTAGTTTGTGATACACTTGTCTTGTTATTATATTAACCGCTATTTGGTCTCGTTGATATTCATTTTCTTTTTTTATAAACCCTCTCTCTTGTAGCTCTTTTTCTATAAGCAAGGTGATTATCTCTTGAAATGAACCTTCTTGTGAAAGAAGATCTTGATTAACTATTTCTTCTTTTTTTAGTGTCTTTTCAAAGAAATGAACCCTTCCGAGATATTTTTTAACCTTTTGTTTTGGTGTTTTGCCGTGTTTTCGATAGTTGTTTTCTACGATGTACGCATACACTCTCTCTTTTCCTGATTTTGTTGTTCTTTTTTTGCATCGAATGAACATATTCAAACGTGGGCACTATATTCTTCTTTATATGTTTTATTGTTTTAACCAAGAAAAAGATGTTAGGATGCCTTTTTCTCGCCCGTAATCTGCGATTTTAAAGCTACACGAGGAAATGGAATATGTGGCGGAAGACCTACTTCCTGCTCCAGAGAAAGCGCCCGGATATTGCATTTTTGAAGGATATGATTGAGGATTTTTTGCGAGTGCTTTGGATCTACTTTTTTCTCTTTTTTCCACTGGTCGAGAAGTTCTTTTTTTTCCTTGTCCTCCACTAAATATAGTGTTTTTCCCTCCATTTCGATTGTTCCAACTTTATCTCCATACGAAACTGTATAGGAAAACTGAATATTTACCGCACTCTTTTTTTCCGCGAACGAAGAAACATTTTGTTCAATAATATCTGTGATTTTTACATTATTCTGCGCCTCTACATTTCCTGTTAGCTCCTTATTTTTCGCGACTTGAATTTTGCTGAGAGAAAAGTTCACGATCATTGTATTGGTTTTTAGCTTTGTGGGGTTATATAAATGTTGCTGTGGGTTTTTACAAATGTAGTGCATGGTTATCCTTCAGTCTCTTTTTTATTGTAGATTCTCTGAAATATATTCTTCTAGCTTTTTCAATGCGTTAGGCATATTTTTTCTACCAAATCCGATCCTAACATGCTTATTATCAAAATCATACAACTTACTCGGCAATAAGAGAACTTCTTTTTTATTCACGAGATCAATACAAAAATCTTCGACGTTTTTATCAAACTTTATTTTTGGAAAGGCTATGGACTCGGCTTTTGGTCAATCACCTTGTTGGATTATTTGGAAAGTTTATGATGATCGCTTTGTGTTCTTCTTGATGTTCTTGCTCAGAAATTCAATATTTAACTCCCACGCATTATTCTCCTCCATTACCCACTTTGTCACTTCGCACCCAATTGAGTTAGAAATTTCATAGAGTGACCGCTATGCAGGAAATTGTACGATACTATGATCTCTTTTTTGGAGAAGCACGTTCATCACAATAAAAATTCCTTCTTCCGCTCCTACGCAAACAAGAATTTTTTCTGGTTTAATATTTTTGTATAGTTTTGCGATTTCTGCCCTCAAGTATGGATTTCCTTGCGACTCTGTATACCTAAGCCATACTTTATTTAATTCTTCTTCTGAACCTTTTTCTCAATCTAATAGTTTTTTGACGCTCAACGACTCGCAGTCTGAAGAACAGAGTAAATATTTTGCAGTAAGCTCATATTTTGTAAAAAATCGCTCCAGATTAAAACCTTTTATGTTCATAAGACATTATTTTGTCAGCTTCTTTAAAATGTCCTCTTTCCCCGTCCAAACCAACGCTTCTTTCAACACTTCAACGATATTTGTCACAGGAATGATCTCTATCTTATCCTTTGTTTTTTCTGTGAGAAGAACGTCTTTTTCGTTTGTCTTTGGAATTAGCACTCTCTTGATACCCGCCCGGATGGCTGCCTCTACTTTTTGCGTGATTCCACCGACCGCGAGGACTTCTCCTCTGACTGACAAAGACCCTGTCATGGCTGTATCTTGACGGACGGGGACGTTTTTGAGGGCTGAAATGATAGCTGTGGCAACCGCGATGGAGGCTGAATCTCCCTCTACACCGCCGTGCTCTGATGCTGTCTGCAGAAATTGAATGAAGATATCATATTTTTCCTTGATATCCTCGCCGAAGTACTTGAGAATGATCGCTGAGACATTTTGGACAGCTTCCTTCGCGATGTCCCCTAATTTTCCTGTGGCGACGAACTCCGTCTTCTTTCCTCCGGGCGTGACTTCTGATTCTATGGGAAGCACTATACCAGAGAAATAATTATCCGCGCCCATCACCGCGAGACCGTTGACTCTACCTACGAGTTTTCCTGAGGTAACGATCACTTGGTATTTCTTTTTGTCGATGATATATTTATCCACCATTTGTTGTTCTAAGGTGCGCGCCATTTTTTTCGCTTTGATAACGTGCTCTGGTCGCACTACATTCGCGTTTTGATCTTTGGCAACATCTCCCGCCGCGCGGACTAAGCCCCCTAACTCTCGAAGACGCATGGTTAACTTTCCATGTGTTCCCGCGCGGATTCTCGCTTCTTGGATAACGAGATCTACCGCTTCTTTTGTGAAGTGAGGAATTTTTCCATCTTTATTGACTTCCTGCGCGACAAATATCGCCAACTTATCACAATTTTCCGGCGTATCCTCCATGGTGTTGTTCATGTTGACTTCATAGCCATAGCCGCGAATTCTCGAACGAAGAGCGGGGTGCATTTTTTTAATGGTATCTCCCGTACCCGCCGCGACGAGGAGAAAATCAGTTGGGACAGGCATACTTCTCACCATGGCACCAGAAGAACGCTCTGATTGCCCAGTGATAGGAAATTTCTTTTCCTGCATCGCTGTGAGCAGCTCTTGCTGCGAATGCCTACTGAGACTTCCGATTTCATCGATGAAGAGAACGCCTTTGTTCGCTTTATGAATCATCCCTGGAACCAAGCGTTCAAAACTTGGAGTTCCTAAGCCTCCTGAATTTTTACAGAGAATGCCATTGACGAACAGATTTCCTGATTCTGTAGTTAGATTATAGAGATATCCTTTGTAAGGAACTTTTTCTATTTTTTTGATACGCTCTGACGTGAGTTGCATATATTCTCCTCAAGAAATGAGTTGTATTTTTAAGCTTAGTGTTTTTCTGTACTTGTTTAGCTGTTTTCTGAACAGAGCTCATTTTGGGCTTATTTCCTTGCGCATGAGCTCTATAATTTCTCGCTTTTGAGTATTCATCTTGATGTTTTATATGCTTGTTTATCTTTACTAAATCATGAATTGCTTGTTTAGAAGTAATCCAGGAATGCTTAGATAAGATTTGTTGCGGAGGAATGTAAGGACTGAGCTCGTCGTAAATATCTTTTCTAACCCCAAAGATTAAAACTCTCTCACGTAATTGTGGAACACCATAATCAGCGGCGTTAAATAAAAAATGAGTGACAACATATGGGGGAAAGATTCTTTTAAAATCATTCTTTATAGTATCTAGTGGCGTGGCTCTTTAGTTTTTCAGGTGTGTGGGTTCATGACATTTGTCACCACTTAAAATAGCACGTTTATCGTGTTTATTCTTCCTCAAATTCCGTGATACTCATCTCTTTTAGACTATGCCTAATCTCTTCAATTCTTTTTTGTCTAGACATTTTAAATAAGTGTTTGTTGTTTCTTTATTTCTTGGTAATTGTTTATGATCTCTTGTTCGCCTATAATCATTTTCTTATTTTCCATTCTCGTCATTTATTGTTTATTGTTTATTCTTTATAAATATTTCAGGGGCGTGTAAGAATTGTTTTCAATATATATTTAGAAGTTTTCCGGAATTTCCGGAAGATTTTCGAATTCGAGTTTTGACTTATGTGAATGTTATCACTTTATCTAGTCTTGTTAACTTTGATGCTTCTTTATAAATTATTTTTCCAAATCTTTTTATTGCTATTTTATGCTCTGGCGTAACAACAAGTTGTTTTCCAGATTCAGTTATAAATTTTATTAGATTTTTGTGCTTATTTTTGTGCTTATTTACTGATAAAACTTCCACTATATCAATATTATTATCTTTCGTTCCAAATGTTATTAACTCCTCTCTATTTAGAAATGTTGCTTTGTAGTCTTTTTGTTTTACTATTTCTTTTTCATGTTTTTTTAAAAGGTCTTCTACTTTTGTTGACATTTGTTTTTCTTTCAATTGTATTAATCCATTCCCCTCTGCAGTTATGATCTCATAAAAATTTACTACTGAAGAGTGGCACTGAAGAGGATCGTGTAAAACATCGCCGAGTAATGCCCCTGCATGGGCTCCTGTGGCATCTACAAATGGACTTTTTTTCTTGTCACTATTATCCACCAGTAATTTCGGCGTGCGCGCACTTGTTTTCATGCGCTTACTTAAATTCATAAACAAGACAAACGCCGCGAGAAAAATCATTGAACCAATTAACGATGCCGCCGCCATGATGTCTCCATACTGCTTTCGAATCCACCACGGCGTCAGAACTGTCAATATTACTAAGATAAAAAAAATGAAATTTTGATTTTTCATCGAAGACGCTGACTGCAACCGCGCTTTTTCCACGAGTTTTTTTCCTTCTCCCCATGGTAGCTCATGAATCAAAGGGTTGTTGTCATCCGCTGGATTTGGCAACGCAATAATATCTGTCAACTTTTCTTTCGAAAGCAATTCAGCGAGCGCTTGGGCAGTCAATGACTTTCCAATCCCTGGATCTCCTATTAATAAGACATTTCTCCGCTGTTTTGCGGCATTCTTCATCACTTCAACCGCTTCTTCTTGGCCTATAATCTGGTCCGCGAGAGGTTTGGGTGTTTTAATTTCCGCTGTTGTTTTAAACTTGAGTGTCATTGTTTTACTTTTTATTGATATCCTCTTGTCTTTGTTTTACTTTTTATAGTTATGCTTTCTTTTCTACTTGATTTAACTTCTTTTCTTTTTCGCTGGGAAGAAGACACCTGCTGTTTCTTCGTGCGTCTTCCCTTATTATTCAACAGTTCATATTCTTTTCAAATAGACTGCTGCATTTGAAATGTAAAAACATTGAATATAACTTACGTTAGTTACTCTCAACTTATTGAGATTCGACGAATGAAATGAGGAGAAAGTCGTGAATGTGGCAGAAGTAGTAAAAATAGTGAGGTTTATATATAATTAGTTATAGTTGTTTATAGGTGACACATAATGGCTACAACAACGATTCAATTGGATAAATCTCTAGTTAAATCTCTCAAAGAGACGCAAGAATACCCTCGACAGACATACAACGAACTGATAAAACATATGATTAAAGTCTTCCAGATTGCAAAAAAAAGAAACCAATATGACAAATTTTTGCACAAAATTCAACAGACAAAGATGAAAGAGCTGTGGGATAATACGGAAGATGAGGCATGGGAACGTGCCTAAATCAGGTGATGTTATTCTTGCAGATGTCCAATTTACCGACACCTTCGAGATAAAGAAACGACCTGCACTTGTCCTGTTTGAAGAACTCGGCAATGTCATTGTTGCTGGAATCACAAGCAACACTGAAATGAAAGGTGTTTCTTTATCGAAGAAAGATGGGGCGATAAAAGACAGTGTCATAAAACTCAACTATATTTTTACTATTTCTCAGGTAATGATTGAGAAGACACTGTTTTCGTTATCTTCCGGGAAGAAGAAAGAAGTATATAGTACGCTCGTTGGAAAACTCGATGCATTGGGTTAAAATTCCGCAGAATCTGCCCTTGAAGCGATTGTAAGTGCTGTTATATACTTCCGAACACAGTGAGGAACGAGGTTTAGTGCAACGATGCCGAAGGCAAAAAATCAAAGTCGTCGTGTCTATAGTTTAG
>JBBSXE010000087.1:0-4346 GCA_038045925.1 Nanobdellota archaeon | reverse complement strand
TCTCTTGAAATACCGGTCAACGAGCTGGTCGAAGTCAATCATTCTTTTGCCTCGTTATATGCTCTTTAAAAAATCTTCTTCTTGCGCCGAGGAATCTTTAAATACACTGCTTTCTTTCTTTATTGCTATGAAACACACCTTTAAAATCACGTTTCTGCTCCTTTCCCTCTTTATTGCCGCGCAACTCATCGGATTGTTTATTGTGCAGAGCTATGTTGATTCACGAACCGTTATTGTTGATGGCAAAACACAGGTTGAACGAAGCTGGAAAGATCTTCCGTATCAGATTGAACGGCCCACATTCGAAGAGAAAACCGCATTTTTACCTGTTCTCTTTTTTATCCTTGTCGCAACGGTGATTCTTCTTATTTTTGTGAAACTCCGGCTGTTTCTTTTGTGGAAATTCTGGTTTTTTCTCAGCGTGTGGCTCTGTTTGATTATCGCGTTTGGCGCGTTTGTTTCCGATGTTGTCGCTGTTGCGCTCGCTCTTTTCTTCGCGCTCCTCAAAATTTTTCGACAGAATGTTGTTGTTCACAATCTCACCGAATTGTTTATTTACGGAGGATTAGCCGCAATTTTTGTGCCTGTGTTTAATATCTTTAGCATTAGTGTACTTCTTGTCGCTATCGCGATCTATGATTTTATCGCCGTGCATAAAACGAAGCATATGGTCGCAATGGCAAAATTTCAGAGCGCATCAAAACTCTTCGCAGGACTTTTTATCCCCTATGGAAAACAGAAGACTGCTGTTCTTGGCGGAGGAGATATCGCCTTTCCGCTTTTGTTTACCGCTGTGCTCTTTCATTCTTATGGCTTTGGCGCATTGATTGTGACAGGAACAACGACATTAGCTCTTGCGTATCTGCTCTGGAAAAGTGAACAGAATAAGTTTTATCCCGCGATGCCGTTTCTTGCAACAGGATGCTTTGTCGGTTATTTCTTTTTAGTACTTCTATTCGCCGCGGTTTAACGGCTCCGTGTTATTTTTTATTGGATGAAAAAAGATCAGATTTTATCCATAACTATTTATCGCATTCAAGATAACAACATTGCGTTATTGTATGCTGTGTTGTATAAATAATTAATCGGTCACGATAACCACATAAGCTCTTTTGCCAATGTATTTTTTTGGCGCGTCCAACTTTCCAGAATTTCCGAAAGAGTGATCACTTTTCTTGACTGCTTCATGAATCCAAGAGTCATACACGCCTTCGATAATCTATTGTTTTTTGTTGCTTATTTTCTCAAAAGCTGCTGTCTTTCTTTCTCGTTTCGTTTACGATCATATTTTCTTTTCCAGAAGAGATCATCGAGATCATAATGGGGGGAATCTTCAATTTTCTTGATAAGATCTTGGCAATCGTTGTCTTTCCGGCGCCAGAAGTGCCAAAAATATAAATTCTATTAAATTTCATATACGTCCTGAAAGATGCCTCCTATAAAAATCTGCTCTAACAACGTTTATAAAGAAATTTCTTCGCACTGTTTTAGACGCCTCTGTAGTTTAGCCTGGTAAAATGCGGCCATGGTAAGGCTGAGAGCGAGGGTTCAAATCCCTCCAGAGGCTTAGAGTATAGTCTCGGCTACAAATAATTGAGCCTAAAAATTAATAGAATTGCTAAAAGAAGCACGTAGACCTACCAGATTTAAAACTGCCTGCTCATTTTATTATGTATTTCATTATATATTCTACTCTCTATGAAAAATAATTTGGGATTCTGTAATAATAACAATATTTGTTTGTAATTTATGCAGAAGACGCGATTTCAGGAACTGCAATAATTTCTCGCTTACATAATAGGGGCTTTGATTGTGCAATCTGAGCAAAATAATCCCGCATCTTCCTTTTTTTGAAGGAGATGAATGCTTTCCAAAATCCTTGTCATGCGTAATGATAATGCGGCTTTCTTCAAGGGCAAGTTCTATAATCGCTTTATCGCTTGTTCCTTGGAGCTTTTCTTCTTTAATGTCCTTCACATCAAATTCAGCATTTCTTAAATCGAAAACAACAGATGTTGCGATATTTTCATCAGTCAAGAATTTCATGTCACATCGCTATGAGGTTAAATAAATCTCTTCTCGACCTAATACTTTCGTTGCATAAGATAGTGCTGCGAGAATATCTTCTTTTTTCAAATGAGGATATTCTTTAAGGATATCTTCCACACTCATGCCTGAGGAAAGTAACTCCAGAACGAACTCTACCGAAATGCGCGTTCCTTTGATAATGGGCTTTCCTGCCAATATGTTTTGATCAACAATAATTCTTTGTTCCATATTTTACATTTGATGTCTTAAGCTATATAAACGTATTCATGCAAAAAGATAGAACCTAATTTTCATTGCGCATAGTCGTTGTGTAACACGTTTGCCTAACGTAACCGTAAGAGATTCTATTTCCTTCTCGCTGAGTTTTGTTTTCTGAGCAAGTTTCTCAAGAATGTGAAGAGCACGAAGCTTCTCTTTCGCAGCTTCTTTCATTACAGCGCTCCAGCGTATTTCGTTGTGTTTTTTCATTTCTTTCCAAAGATCATCCTTAACAGTAACTGTTAGATTATGGGACATGGTTTACCTCACGTATTTTACATGAATTCACGTATAATAAGCATATAAATTTTCCCTTCACTATGCAAAAAATTGAAGATTTTTGAGTCATACAATTTTCGGCGTTTAACAAAAAAATATCGGCTTAAAATAATTCCAGAGGCTTGCCTCATTCTTTTTTGTGTTGCGCTAAGGAAGAATCGTAAATGAAACAGAAGGCGAAATGGCAAGAATATTCTGCGGAAATGGGCTGACAAAATCAACAGTAAAAAAGGCAGCGTATATTTGTACTCCAGGCGGAACAGCTGAAGGAATATTCCAGGTGATGGTAGCAGTTCCAGCAGCATCTAAAACACCCAGATTATTCTGCAAGTTAATTGTTGCTGGATTAAACAACGTCGCGAGAAAGAGCTTATCTGGAGTGAGAGGAATGATGCGACCGTCAGGAAGGGTGATAGGCGGTGATGAAGAAAGTGCGAACGCAAAAATATATCCTTTGTTCGGATTGCGTGAATCAGCGATTTGAAATTGAAGAGTTTTGCCGCGTTGTGGCAGACCGTTCAGGACAAGAGATGGAGCTTGAGACCCCGATGAGCTGAGTGCGGCGAGAAGATCTATTCTTGGAAATGTTGTTTGTGTCGCAGCATCAAAAATAGGAACTCCTGATTGTTTCAGTAAAGTTTCCACCTGGGTTCCAGAGAAAAACGGATACTTTTCAAGAACAACTGCGGCGCTTCCAGCGACATGAGGGGCAGCCATGGATGTGCCGAGACAAGGATAAAACGATGTGCCTAAGCCAGTGCATTGAAATCCTTGTGATGCTGCCGTAGAGTCAACAAGATTTCCCGGAGCGAGAAGATCAAGAGAAGCATGTCGATTTGTAAATCTAGATACTTGGTCAACACCCATTCCTGGACCTAAATTCGCATCGTTTGTTGCGCCAACGGAAACGACACCAGGTGCGCATGCAGGATACGACATACCTTGCGTGCTTCCGTCATTTCCTGACGCTGCGGCAACGAACATACCTGCGGCAACTGCTTTGTTGATGGCTGGATTTGCCGGGATAGGGCAGGTTTGCGGCGTGTAAATATAATATGCTCCTTGAACATAACGAAGACTCATCGTGATGACGCGAATATTATAGATGTCTTTATTCTGCACACACCAATCAATGCCAGCAGCAAGGCTTGCGACATCGCCAACACCAATGCGATCAAGCACTTTCACTGCAAGAAGATGTGCGCCCGGAGCAACACCACGAAATTGGCTATCGGTTGAAGCGACAATGCCTGCGACATGCGTTCCATGACCAGATTCATCCAGAGCATCAGCGTCAGTCGTGACACACGTAATGGGATAATTTGGCGATGTTGTTGAACAAAAATCATAGCCAGCAACAACTTTTGTGCACTGCCCTGATAAAAACTGCTGCGACGTGCAGCCACCAAGCGCGGGATGTGTATAATCGATGCCGCTATCGATGACGCAGACTCCTACTCCCTTTCCCGTAAGTCCTAATTGCGTCTCAACGACAGGAACTCCTAACAGCACTCTGCTTTCCACTAATGTTGTCTGTATCGGATAATTCAACGCAACAAAATCAACGACTCCTTTGGATCTGAGCAGCTGAATTGTTGTAAATAATTTTTTATTGATATTCCCTGCGACAAAAGGAACTACGCTTCCTTCCTGCATGATCTTGAGAGGAACTGCGTCTAAAAATGATTGTTTGACCTCATATATAGCTTTTCCTTGATCATCTAACCAGATAATAACAGGAACTTCTTCTGCTACCATCA
>JBBSXE010000086.1:0-12852 GCA_038045925.1 Nanobdellota archaeon | reverse complement strand
TATATCATTGATTATCTTTGCGTCGTCTTTTTCTTCTCCCATAATTTTCGCGATCGTTGTTACTTTGTCTTTTTCATCAAGCTTCATAATTCTCAATCCTTGTGTATTCCTTCCGATGACAGAAATACCTTTTGCGGGAATGCGAATAACAACGCCTTTCTGCGACATCAATAGAATTTCTTCGTCCTCATGCACGCTTTTGATGCCGACGACATTTCCGTTTCGCTCGGATGTTTGAATGTTAATGACTCCTTTGCCTCCACGGCGAATTTTGTTGTACTCTTCAATGTTTGTCCTCTTGCCGAAGCCATTTTCCGTTATCGTAAGGATTGTTGTCTGCTCATCAAGTAATTCCATGCCGACAATCTCGTCTTTCGCCTGCAGCTTCATTGCCCGAACTCCAGCGGCAGTTCTTCCCATGGGGCGGATATCTTGTTCACTGAAACGGATTGCGTTTCCCTCTTTTGTCGCGAGCATGATTTCATTATTTCCGTTTGTGATGCCGGCAAAGACGAGCTCATCGTTCTCACGGAGGCTGATACTG
This sequence comes from Nanobdellota archaeon, assembly GCA_038045925.1. Classification (GTDB taxonomy): domain Archaea; phylum Nanobdellota; class Nanobdellia; order SCGC-AAA011-G17; family UBA489; genus UBA489. The sequence goes on along the minus strand of JBBSXE010000086.1, from coordinate 12,308 downwards.
AGAATGCCTCCTTGTCGAGGGTTCGCGAACTCTTCCAAACTTGTTTTCTTCATCACACCTTTTTTTGTCACCATGATGATGAACTTTGACGGATCAAACTGCTCAACCGGAAGCATGGTTGTCACTTTTTCTCCTTCCTTGACGTGAATGAGATTGACAATCGCTTTTCCCCGCGCGTAGCGAGACGCTGTTGGAATCCCATAGGCGCGCAGCCAATGAACTTTTCCCAAGTTGGTAAAACAGAGCACATAATTCTTGTTTGATGTAATGAAAATGTTCTGAACAATATCCTCTTCTTTCGTCTCCGCGCCGATAATTCCCTTGCCGCCGCGACGCTGTTGCTTATATGTTTCCACGGGAAGCTTTTTGATGTAGCCCGCGTGCGTTGTTGTAATAACAACAGTTTCTTCCTTGATTAAGTCCTCATCTTCAATGATTTCTCCGCCATCGACGATTTCTGTTTTTCTTTTATCTCCATATCTTTCTTTTAATTCTACTAATTCCTGCTTGATGATCGCGAAGATTCTTGGCTCAGACGCGAGAATGTCTTTGAGTTCTTGGATTATTTTTTTTAAATCTTCATGCTCTTGCTTTAATTTTGCTGTTTCCAGCGAGGTTAATTTTTGCAAGCGCATATCTAAAATCGCGTTGGATTGAATTTCTGTTAATTGATACTGTCGCATTAAACCTTGCCGCGCGATGTCCACATTATCCGCCTGCTTGATTAACTGAACAACTGCGTCAATCTGGTCAAGGGCTATAATCAAGCCTAAGACGACATGATTCCGGTCTTCTGCTTTTTGCAAGTCAAACTGCGTTCTTCTGGTGACAACATCTTTTCTATGGAGAATATGATATTTGATCGCGTCTTTAAGATTGAAAATGACTGGCTGGTTTTCATGCACCGCGAGCATAATGATGCCGAAGGTTGTCTTGAGCATGCTTAAGCTGTACAACTGGTTGAGCGCTAATTGCGGGTCCGCGTTCTTTTTTAATTCAAAGACAATGCGCAAGCCTTCACGATCGCTTTCGTCCCGAATATCAGAAATATCTGAGACTGTACCATCTTTGACTAACTCCACGATATTTTCAATAAGCGTTGTCTTGTTGACCATGTATGGAATTTCTGTGACGATGATTTTTCTTTCTTCGATGGTTGCTTTTGCCTTGACGGTAATTTTTCCCCTTCCTTTTTCATACGCTTCCTTCAAACCTATGGAACCAGAGACAGTTCCTCCTGTTGGAAAATCTGGACCTTTGACGTATTTGCACAGTTCTTTTAATTCGATATTCTGGTTTTCAATGAACGCGACAGACGCATCAATGATCTCTCCAATGTTGTGCGGAGGAATATTTGTCGCCATACCAACGGCAATGCCTGTGCTGCCGTTGATGAGCAGATTTGGTAATTTTGATGGAAGGACCGCAGGCTCTTTTTCTGTATTATCATAGTTTGGAACAAACAGCACTGTTTTCTTATCAATATCTTCTAACAGTTCTTCCGCTATTTTTTTGAGACGCGCTTCTGTATATCTCTGGCTAGCAGCTTTAAAATCGCTACTGCCAAAATTACCTTGACCATCTACTAAGGGATAACGCAAAGAGAAATTTTGCGCCATACGCACTAAACTTTCGTAAATTGCGGAGTCACCATGTGGGTGATAACGCCCCATACAAGTTCCCACGATTCTAGCAGATTTTTTATACGCTTTGTTAGGGGTCAAACCCATTTTATGCATTGTGAAAAGAATTCTTCTATGGACTGGCTTCAAGCCGTCGCGAATATCGGGAAGCGCGCGAGAAATAATAACAGACATAGCGTAGTCTACATATGACTCCTTCATTTCCTGCTCAATCAATCGTTGTTGGATGTCTTCTTCTGCCATTTGTTTAGATGTCCAAGTTCTTTACGTCTTTCGCGTGCTCCATAATAAAGTCACGACGAGGAGCAACTTCTTCTCCCATCAGAACTGAAAACATTTCATCTGCTTCTGCCGCATCTTGAATTGTTATTCGCTCTAATTTTCTTCGTGTTTTGTCTAAGGTTGTTTCCCAAAGCTGCTCAGGATTCATTTCACCGAGACCTTTGTAGCGTTGTACAGCAATACCATCATTGCCAATTTGTATAATTATATTCTCCTTTTGTGCGTCGCTGTGAGCATAATGATCTTTTTTATCTTTAGTTATTTTATATAAAGGTGAATTTGCTAAATAGAGATAACCTCTTTCAATTAAAGGACGCATATATCTGTAAAAAAATGTTAATAAAAGACATGAAATATGCGCACCATCCACATCGCTGTCTGCGAGAATTATTATTCTATGATAACGAACTTTGTTCACATCAAATTCTTGACCGACATTCGCGCCTATCGCCGCGATTATAGTAGTAATCTCATTATTTTTGTAAATATTTTCGAGACGAGCTTTTTCCACGTTGAGCACCTTACCGCGCAATGGAAGAATAGCCTGATATTTACGATCACGACCGCCTAAACAACTACCGCCAGCAGAGTCTCCTTCAACAATAAACATTTCTGCTTTTGCGGGATCTCGCTCCTGGCAGTCAGCTAATTTTCCTGGCAGCGAACCAGAGTCCAACGCGGATTTTCTTCTGGTGAGTTCACGCGCTTTTTGCGCAGCTTCTCTCGCTTTTGCAGCCTGGAGACATTTTCCAATAATAATCTTTGTTATTGCTGGTTTCTCTTCGAGATATTTTGCGAGCGTATCATAGACAATGGAATCGACCAAACCCTTGACATCAGAATTGCCGAGCTTTGTTTTGGTCTGGCCTTCAAACTGCGGATGCGGAATCTTGACAGAAATAATGGCAGTCAATCCTTCTCTTGTGTCAGGGCCTGTTAAACGCTCATCGGTGATTTTATTTTTCTTGAGATAGTCATTGATCGCTCTGGTGAGTGCGGTGACAAAGCCCGTATAATGTGTTCCATGCTCGACGGTGTTAATATTGTTGACAAAGGAATGGACTGCTTCGTTGTAGCCTTCGTTGTACTGCATGGCAATTTCTACAGCAATCTGCTCCTGCTCTTTGAAGAAATAGACTGGCTCTGGATGAATAGGAGTCTTTGCTTTGTTTAAGTGCTGGACAAACGCAACAATACCTCCTGCGTACTCAAAGACTTGCTGCTTTTCTGTTCGTTCGTCATTGAAGCTCATTTTCAAATTTCTATTTAAGAAGGCTAATTCTCTGAGACGGTTCGCGATGATGTCATAATCAAATTCTGTTGTTTCAAAAATTGTCTTGTCGGGAAGAAACGTGACTCTTGTTCCGCGTTTATTTGAAACTCCCATCTCCTGGACATCTGCAAGCGGTTTTCCTTGATTGTATTTTTGATAATGAATTTTTCCATCGCGCATGACTTTTACTTCTAGCCATTCTGACAAGGCGTTGACACATGAAACACCAACACCATGTAACCCGCCAGAAACTTTGTAACTTTTTTTATCAAACTTTCCTCCTGCGTGGAGAACCGTCATAACGAGCTCTAACGCGGACTTTCCTTCCTGTGGATGAATATCAACTGGAATCCCGCGACCATTATCTTCAACGGTGACAGAACCATCTTTGTTGATGCTGACAGAAATCTCTGTTGCAAAGCCCATTAACGCTTCGTCAATAGCATTCCCAACAACCTCTTCAATTAAATGATGGAGACCTCGAACGCCAACGTCTCCTACATACATGGAAGCGCGCTGCCTCACTCCCTCTAATCCTTTGAGAACAGTAATACTATCTGCCTTATATTCGGATTCTGGAGTCATAGTAAAAATCTCTTGAAGGAATAAATACACTGAACTATAAAAGGCTTTCTTGGTCTAAAATGGCAAAATAATGCTACTAGAGGCTATTTTGAGGCATAAAAAATGAGAAATGTGGTGTTTTTTACGGGTTTTATGATGGTTTAAACTCAGTTTTACCCTTTCATTTTTGCTTTTCATAATGTTCTCAGAGAGTAGTAACAAATAGAAAAGCGTGAAGTTAGTTTAAGAAATAATTGAATCGCATTTATCTCAGGGCTAAAGCCACTGAAGTGTTCTGCGATTAAGCACCATAAAATAATTGACTATAATATACAAAAATGATTATTATAGTATATTAAAATATTATTTTTTCATATCAATATATTATAAAAGCATCAAAAAAGATCATTATAATAAATCAAAATACTTATAAACTACCTCTTCTTAATCATGCTATGAAAACTATTTTATTGCTTCAACAGCTGGAGAAATATCCTCTCTTTACCTTCAACGAATTCGTTCGGTTAACGCGCAAAAGCGCCACCTACTGCAGAACCCGCGTTTACCGCCTTAAAAAACAAAAACTCATCTTTGAAATTGAAAAAGGCAAATATACAGTACATGACGATCCTCTTATTTTTTCATCGCATATTCTTTCTCCTTCGTATATTAGTTTCTGGACAGCCTTACGCTATTACAATCTTACCGAACAACTTCCTCTTCCTGTCATGGTCGCTTCTCCACGGTCTAAAAAAAACATTTCCTTCCGCCATACAACTATCGTCTTTTATAAAACAAAACATGTTTGGGGATATACAAAAACAAGATACGGCTTGTTTGACATTTTCATGGCTGATGCGGAAAAAAGCATTATTGACTGCCTTCTCTCGAACACTGTTCCTTTTGCGGAAATTGTCAAGGCCATCTCCTCACCTGAGATTGATGTTGAAAAGCTTCAGGCGTATGCGCTCAAAACAAAGAACAACTCCCTCATCAAACGTATCGGATATCTTCTTGAACAGCGAGCGTACAATGCAGAAAAACTGCAAGCATATCTCGATTACAATTACGTTCCTCTTGATCCTTCAGGTAGGAAAAAAGGGCAAAAGCATAAAAAATGGAGGATACTTGACAATACATGATCTCTCTCGACGCATTGAGGAATATCGCCGGAATCAAGCATATTACGAATCTCGGCTACGCTGAAAAAGATTATCTTCTTGATATGATTCTTTTTTCCATTTCAAAACACACCAAAGATGAACTTGTTTTCAAGGGCGGAACGTGTTTGTATAAATTTTATAAGATTACTAGATTCAGCGAAGATATTGATTTCAGCTGCATAAAACAACTTAATATTGATCTTCTCTTGAAAAAAATAATTTCTGATCTCGCTTTATTTGGCATACCAGCACAACTGAAAGAAAAAAAGGAAGCGGACAGCTCTTTCTTGATTACTCTTCATGTACAAGGACCACTTTACGATGGAAAACACCACTCGCTCTGCAGCATACGCATTGACCTCAATCTGAAGTCTGAAGTTCTTCTGCAGCCGGCGTTAACAATCTATAATTCCCTCTATCCTCTTATTCCCTCATATTCTCTGCTGCTCATGCAAGAACAAGAAATTTTTGCGGAAAAAATACGCGCAATTCTTCATCGCGATTACGCACGGGACGTTTATGATCTCTGGTTTCTCTCAAACAAAGGAATTCTCTTTGATAAAGATCTTGTTGAGAAAAAATTGACATACTATAAAGAACGATGGGATTACAAACGATTTCTCGTACGACTTCAAGAGAAGGAGAACATCTGGCAAAAAGAGATAGGCAATCTTCTCGTCGGAACAATACCTTTATTCAAGGACGTAAAAAAAGACATTCTTGCTCGCATCACAGCTCGTTAGCGTTTATCTCTCTCTATCTCTTTTAAAACACAATCTTTAATAACAAAACAATTCTTTCATTTACGAAGAGGTGATTGATTATCTTGCTACAAAAGTCATGGCTTGGAGAACAACATGCGGTTATTGGCGTCCAAATCTCGCAGGACAACCATCTCCAGGGATATCAATTTCTTAGAGATACACCCTATGCCACCATTGCTGTGCTGTTGAATCGACCCGCACATAATTTATCTGAAATGCTTGAGAAAAAAGGCATGCCCCTACAGAATCTTTTTTTTGTTGATCATGTGAGCAAAGTTATTGATTCTCCTTTTGAACATTCCAACGCTGTCTATTCTATGGGAAAATATACGCTGCATAAAACACATACGCTTCTTTCTCAGCTTGTTGCGAAAACGAATAAAGAACGAAAAATTGTTGTGTTTGACGCGCTTCATGACTTGCATCATTATTATGGTCAGAAAACGATCCTCGCTGCAATTGATCACTTTATCGATCAGAGCCGTATTTTGCATTTAAATCCAGTTTTTTTGTTTGATCGCGCGAAGACAACGAAGGCGGTCGCGCAGAAATTATATCGTGTCTGCGATCGTCTTGTTAAACTTCCTTTTTCATGAGCTCAATAATTCTTGTTATTATTCATCCATGAACTCTTCGGGCTTGACCGACATTTCTTCGTCACTCTTAATTTTGCCATTCGCTTTCAAATATTCACGCGCTAAAATCCAGAAAAATAATCCGAGGCTTTTTTTCCCTTTATTGTTGCAGGGAACTACCAAATCAACATTAGTGGATTCATTGTTGGTGTCACAGAGCGCGATGATGAATGCTCCTGTCTTTACGCCATCTTTGACCGCGTCTTTATCAGGCCATGGGTCCGCGCAAATAATCACTTTTGTTTCCGTGAAGATCTCTAATTTTGGATTGGTGAGGATGCCCGCGCTGTATCTTCCCGCGTAGCTGCGAACGCCTGTTAATTTTGCGAACATATTAATTGCCTTCCAGCTGTTTTCCCGCTTGCCGACAACCATCATCTCTTCCGGCTGAAACCGAGCAATAAACTTCGCCGCGAGACCAATACGCTTGTTGATTTCCTGGACATTTAAGACCGCGAGACCGTCTGGGCGAATTTTATAGATAAACGGCTCCATGTATTTTGTCCTGAATTTTGTTCCGATGTGAAGCCCTGCTTTTAAGTAGGTGTCTAACGGTACGAGGAGTTGTTCTTCAGCCATTGTGGACTAAGAGCCAGAATAAGGATTTATAAACTTAACGCACTTGTTTTTGAAAATTCGTTTCTTACTCTTTTGTCAAAGCTCGCTGACACCACCAGTCACAGACTGGATGGAAATCTGTTGATTATAAAATTCTCATTGATACATTATCAAAAGAAAAGAAAAAGAAAGAAGATTAAAATTGTTTCTTAATCTCTCGTACCAAGTTTTCGGATTCCTTTCTCAAGCCAAGGCCCAAGCTGATACCGAGTGCAAGAGCAACTCCAACTGCAAGCGCTCCGACTGCCAATAAAAAGGTGTTCTCCACAATGGATACATCAACACCAATCTGATTTAAGGCAATGACGATTACCATCAAGACAATAACTGTCTTCAAAATGGATGCGCAAATACGGATGCCTCTTTGCTTGCTGTGTTCTTCTGTCTTTATCTTGACATAATTCGCTGCTGCGATTCCAAATATCAAAACGACAATCGCGACGATCACGTTTGGAAGCCAACTAACAAATCGATCAAGAAGACCACTCAATGTTCCGAGATTCACTAATGCAACTGCTTGCTGCAAGAATGAGATAATGATAAACCATTTAAACAACTCTCCCGCAACTGCCGGTACATGGGTATGTCCTATGACTTTTGTCAATCGCGCTTTCTGCACGTACTCGTCAACGCGTAATTTTTCGAGAATCACCCTAACTGCGTGTCCGAGAATTACCGCGACAAAACAACCGATAATGAGTACAATGATCGCGCCAACAATATTTGGTAGTTGGTTGACGATCGCATACCATATCGCACTCAAAGGATTAATAATAGCCGCACTTGTTTTTTCAAAAATACCTGCCACAGGCAGTCACCTCCGTCTTTTTTCAATCATACAAGGATTATTTCCAGAATATGTTACATTTCGGGTATTTAAATATCTTTAGAACCACTCTTTAAAACTCAATCTTATTTTTTATTTTCGAATGAAAACATATTAATTTACTTCTTAGTGGATACAAAATATTTATTCCTCTGTTTTTTTATTCTTCTTTCTCTCTGTTTGCGCATTACATTATTTTTTCAGAAAAAATCAATTGCTTCCTTTACCACGCGAGCAAGTTCACTTCTTCGCGGAATTTTTCTCTTTCAAAAACTTTTTTTGATTGCTAATCAGTCTTCTTTGGCAACGGACGCTTAATGGTCAACGGAAGAACTCCATCTTGATACTCGCGCTTCGCAATCTCAATCGGATTAAAACGCATTTTTTCAAAATCTTTTTCCGAAAGCTTGACGAGTATCGGCGCACCCATCGCAATCTGCAATGCGCGCGCGCCAATTACTCGCGCTTCTTCGTACTTCGTGAATTTCATCATTTTTCCAATACTTTCCTCAATTTTTTCGCATACTCTGTCGAGATATCAATCATTTTTCCAAGTTCATCCTTACTTAAGCTTTTTGATCCGCCCTTTTGCATTGCGCAGATTGTTCCGTTTTCCATGGTTCCAACTGTTAAACGCGCGTCAAGGCATTTCCATTCTTCTATAGTAGGATCCACTAAAAATTTACCCTTTATTTTGACGACGGTCACTTCAATGGGAATCTCTTTCAATGGGAGTGGTGTCTTTGTGCGCTTTGCGTAAATAACGCATTCTGTTTTTGTATCATACTCCGGGAATTTTGCGTCTTTGAGCGCTGCAATTGCTGCAAGCGATGCCGCATCAAACAAATTTCCATCATCATTGAGCGGATAAATATCGACAAGGATGTTCCACACTTTTTCTCCTTTCTTGATGCACAGTTTTTTCATGTCCATACAATGGCTCTCACGAATTGCTCTGTCAACGACACGGGAAATCTCAATTGCTTCAATACTTGGCGGACCGCTTTCAAATTCCGGATTACTCATGGGAATCAGCTCGACGCCAACCATTAAGACTCCTTGATCCTGCGAATCGGGAAATGGCTTTCCCACTTCAAATTTCACTCCCGCGACAACAACGGTTTCACCAATGGTCACTTTTGCGGAGCCCTCTGCGGATCGCGGCGAGATACCGTATTCTACTTTGATTGGTTTTCTGTATTCTAATAATTTTCTGCCATCTTCACGTAATTCTTTGTCCATAAATTTGAGAGTGTGCTCTTTCATCGTCCGTACTTCTCCTTCAGTGCTTTTTTCTGCACTTCGTAAATTTTTTTACATGCTTCAACTGCTTTTTCTACTGCTGTCAAAAGCTGTTCTTTTGTTACTTCTCCATCAACTTGAAGCAATGCAATTTCACCGCTTCTTGGAAGCGCAGCAACAGCAATATCTGTCGCTTTTTCTTCACAGTCTTCTGTTGCGTTGATATCAATGAGCAAGGTGTCTTTTAAATAACCAACACTTACCGCGCTGACGAGATCTTTCATCGGAATGCCTGCGTCTGCCAATGCCATTGCCGCTGCGCAAATACCCGCGCATCGCGTTCCTGCATCTGTCTGCAATAATTCGATGAAGACATCAATCACACTGTTCGGGTATGCTTCTAAATTCAACACCGGCTCGAGCGCTCTTTCCGTGACTAATGAAATCTCTCTCGATCGTCGTGAAGGTCCAGGACGGACACGATCTCCTGATCCGGAAAATGCCATCATATTATAGTTGCATCGCAGTAATCCTTTTTCAGGATTTTGAAGAAATTTTGGATGCAGCTCTCTTGGACCATACACTGCAGCGTATGCGATTGTGTTTCCTATTTTGAACATCGCGCTTCCATTCGCCCGTTTTAAAACGCCAGCTTTTGCCTCCATCGGACGGAGTTCATCAGGCTTTCTTCCATCATTGCGCTTCATTTTTTTCACCGCCCTGCTTCTTGCTCATCACAAAACTTTCTATGCGTTCTGTCAAGCCTTCTTTATGCGCGTTTTCATCAATTATTCTAATTGCTTCTGCAGCAATCTGCTCATCTTCAGGTTCGCCTTGAATCCAGATCCATCCATTTTTTCCAACGACAATTCTGCAATTTGTTTTTTCTTTGATCATGGATATCATGCTTCCCTGCTTTCCAATAATGCGCGGCACTTTTGCTGTGCTGACATACAAGAGTTTACCAATACCCAATCTTCGCAAGCCTTGATCTTTCATCGTTATGTCGACGTTAGTTCGCGTCGTTTTGATGATTTTTGCGACCAAATAATCTCCAAAGGTATAATATCTTGTCAAATCGCTTCCTGTCTCTATAAATTCCGGCGTTTCCCGCATCGGAAGCGTAGCGTTCATTGCACACCCAATCTCTAAAAACCACGCGCCGAAACTGATATCGATAACTTTTCCTACAATAACATCTCCTGGTTTGGGCATATATCTTTCATTCAGCGCGATTACTTTGATGACGCGACCTTCAATATTCACGACACCAATACAGGTCGCAACAAGATTTTCTCCCTCACGCACTGTTCCTTGTGATGGCAGAAAGTCCATTCCTGTCGCAATAATTTCACCTGGAACAACAATATCTTTTTCCTTTACTTTTAGTTCACTCATGGTATTCACATCCTATTTGCGTTCGATTTTGCTTTCTATGTCTCCGTGCGTTATTTTGTTAATATCATTGAAAAACTCTTCCTGAATTCCTGATGGTATTTCTATCTTTGCCGCCAATGAGCCATCACTCTGCCAATCGCTTTTTACTACCGTATATCTTTTCAACAATTGCATCGACGCACTCGCGTATTTTGCCGGTACTTTCAACGAGATCTCCATTTTTTCAATTTTAATAGGGATAATCGCTCTCAATTCTTTTACAATGCGATCTACCTGCTGCTCCGCAGACTCATAGTCGCGTACTGTGGCTTTTGCTTCGCGCATGGCATTTTCAATTCTTTGTATGGGGTGAGGAAGCCCTGTTTGCGCGTCAATCGCATTTCGATGCACGAGATAGAGAATTTTCTTGCGCAGTTCTTCACGCGCCTTTTCACGATGCTGCTGCGTTACCTGCACTTCTCCTTCTTTAATAATTATCTTCGCAACTTCGTACGGATCATCTGTGCCAAATACCGCTTTGACTTCATGATCCGCCGCTTTCTTCGCTTTTTTTACATCGTTGAAGATATCTTTTGTCGCGAGCACTTCACTAAGGGATATTTTCTTTCCGCTTTTTAGCGCGATCGCGCGGTCACAGTCAACGAGAACTTCGAATAGTTTTCCTTCCTTTTTCAGCCGTGCAATTACTGCTTTGTCAACGTCAACCATGTTTCATTATTTAATCTTCATAAAATCACTATGCTCGAGGTGATGAAATTTTTTTTCTTTGCTTGTGATGTACGCTCCATCAAGGCGCTCACTGCTGAAGTTTTTTCCCATCACTCGCTTTAAAATTGAAACCGCGAGTTTTATTCCTTCATCAACAGTCATGCTTTCCCGATATTCTTTATAAAGTATTTCTTTCACGCGAATTTCATCTTCGCCAATTGCCGTTGCTTTATACTCAAAGAAAATGCCTGTTGGATCTGTGACAAATACGTGCGGCTCCTCTCCGTGACCAGCAAACATAATGCTAACACCGAATGGGCGGGCACCGCCAACCTGCGTATACAGCTGTTTTAAGTTACATATTTCTTTGACTAAGGTTTCGGTTGTGATTGGTTCTGAATAGGTTAATCGATGCTGCTGCGCAGCCAATTGCGCCCGCTCAATCAAGATTCTTCCATCGCTTAAAATGCCTGACGCTGTCGCGGCAATATGCTCATCCACCTGGAATACTTTTTCAATGGATTCTGGGATAATAAGTTTTTCTGTAATACGTTTATCTGCCACGATGATAACGCCGTCTTTACAGGCCATACCAATTGCCGTGCTTCCCTGGCGAACTGTTTTCTTCGCGTATTCTACCTGAAGCAAACGTCCATCTGGACTAAACATAATGCTTGTTCTATCGTATCCCATCTGCTGGTGGGAAGATTCATCACTTGGCTGCATGTTTTACTTCACCTCTTGCTTTACTTTATTTATCATACCTGAAACACGTGGACATGTTATCATGACTGGGTTTTTATTGATTTCCTTTATGCTTATTAAGGCTGTTTTTGCCTGATTGACATATTTCGGATCAACTTTTACGATGCCTTGTTGATTATTGTTTTCGACAATTATGATACCTGCCTTCGCGCATCCATACACGCCAAGGAATGCGTTTAAACCTTGTTGGACCGCATTTTTTACCTCATGTTCAGAGACTATTGATTCGCTTGTGACTGTAAACATGATATATCGTTTCTTTTCTCGTAAACTTGGAGATACTGGCTTAATGTCTCTCACCCTCAAGAAAAAAGCCCTTTTTTGCTTCCTTCTGTTGTACGAGTTTCTTTTTATGAGAAATACTTTATAAGCTTTTTGATGGCCTGGTTTATAGGTTTTTGACGACCTTCAAGAAAAAGATTTTAGT
>JBBSXE010000085.1:0-3845 GCA_038045925.1 Nanobdellota archaeon | reverse complement strand
TTTCAAGGCATTTCCTTATTTCTCTTATTCCTCCACTGTACTTTGGCAAGAGCAACGAATCGATGATTGCCTTTTCTTTCTCTGCAATTGCAAACTTTCCCTCTTTTCTATAGCCGAAAAATCTTTTTTTTGCAAGAGTAACATACTTGAATGATTCAACCTGTTTTTTGTATCTTGTTGTTGCAAGAAAAATTACACGAGGATTCTGGTCACTCCATCCATAATAGCTTAATGCAGTCCAAAAAGAAATGTATGATGGGTAGTGGATGCTATTTCCCACAGCAAAATCCTCTTCATCAGCGAATGCAAGAAAATTCTTCATTTTTTTGATGACTTTCTTTTTCTTTAACGCCTTGATGATGTTGTATGCTTTTGTTTTATCCATCTCTAACAATTTCTGCAAGTCTTTGACCTTAAAAACGACAAAGCCCCGCTTCCTTAACTCTCCACATACTTTATCTTCGTTTTTACTTAATAGCATTTTTCTTTAATTTTAGTAGTTTTATTACTATTTTATGAGAAATTTACTATTTAAATCTTTCTGCCCCTTTACTTCTTTTAACACATACTTGATTTTATGCTCATTTCACTTAACACAAATCCCATATACTACACTTTTTCAGCCTTGAAGAAATCCTTTTATATAGAAGCACATCTCTTTATTCATTCACTATGACGGCAGAAGACAAGAAAAAAATTGAAGCTGTTCTTTTCACGACTGGAAAATTTACCAATATTGACGAAATTGCACGCGTCAGCGAATTAGGACAAGTTGGCTATGTGAAACAGCTTCTCGAGGAATTGAAAAACGATTATGAACAGCGTGATTCCTCACTGCAGATCGTTCAAGACGAGACTAACTATCGATTGAATATTAAGAAAGAGTATGGATTGCTGGCGAATAAGCTGGTGAGCAGCGCAGAATTTGACGCGCCGACGACAAAAACCCTGGCAGTTATCGCACATCGAAAACCAGCTTTTCAAAGCGACGTCATCAAGATTCGAGGCAATAAGGCGTATGAACACATTCATATTCTGAAAGAGCAAGGACTGGTTATCAGCGAACCCTCTGGAAGAACCCGCATTCTTAAAGTAACACCAAAGTTTTTTGACTATTTTGACACCGCTCCTGACGCCGTCAAGGAAATTTTTAAGGATGTTGAGGTCAAGGTTAAAGAGCATGTCGCAAGCAAAGCAGGCATGACTGTCGCGGAGCTTGATGAAAAGTCACAACTCCTTGCAGAACGAGAACGACAACAACAAGCAGACAAAGAAAAGAAAAAACAATCATCCGCGGAACAACCTTCTGAAAACAATTCTCAAAGCCAAGAAGCATCTCTTCCGACCGTTCAACCAGACATACCTCATTCCTCACTTGAACAATAAACGCTATAGTAACCTTTAAAAGAATAGTTTCCTCATCTTTGATTACCTATGGAATATCTTTTGTGGATTTTCGCATATATCTCTCTTTTTGTTACCTTGTTCTGGCTTCAAACCTTGTTTATTCCTATCCCCCTACATAAACAACATGGCTCTTCATTGCCTTCTGTCAGCATTCTTATTCCCGCCTATAATGAAGCAGAAACCATCGGCAGAACGCTTGATTCTCTTGCGGCACTACACTATCCAAAGAAAAAACTGCAGATTTTGGTTATTGATGATGGCAGCATAGATACCACTTCCGCAGTCGCTCGAACATATCCAGGTGTCGCTGTTCTTCGCCAATGTAATGCAGGAAAAGCTGCGGCATTAAACCACGGATTACGTTTCGCGACTGGAGAACTTGTCGCTTGCTTAGACGCTGACAGCTCAGTGCATCCTGACAGTCTCAACCATCTTGTTTCTCATTTTTCTGATCGTTCCATTGGAGCAGTTATTTGCGCTATTCACGCTCGAGAGACACACACTCTTTTAGAGAAACTGCAACGCTTTGAATATATTTTCGCAGCATATATACGCAAATTGATGGCTCGCATTCATACTCTCGTGATCACTCCCGGCGTATTGAGCACCTATCGCACTTCTGTTCTTCGCGAGATCGGCGGATTTGACGCAGATCGAAGAAATTTGACTGAAGATTTTGAAATCGCTCTTCGCCTCACTGAGCGAGGTTATCGCATTTTTATTGAAACACAAAGCATCGGCTATACCGCTGTTCCTTCAACACTTTACTCTCACTACCGGCAACGCGTTCGCTGGTATCGGGGATTTATTTTTAACATCTTAAAGTATAGGCATATGCTCTTCAACAGCAAGTACGGCATGCTTGGATTATTTTCCCTCCCCTTAGGCATTCTTTCTGTGTTCATGCTTCTGACAACATTTTCATTTATTGGCTACAAATTTCTGCATAAGATTTCTGGATTTTTTACTGACCTTTCTGTTTTACGAACAGATTATCTCCAGCTTTTTACCTTTCCTGATATCAAACTTTTTTTGCTTAATCTTGATATTCGCTTGTGGTTTCCTGTTCTGCTTATTCTTACTCTTATCACGTATCTTTTCATTCTCGCGTACCGCGAAGCAGGCGAGCGATGGAAATATCCTTGGGTGTATCCTCTGTATCTTATCTATTACCCCTATCTTCACGTGTATTACTGGACTGTCGCGCTGTACAAAGAGCTTACTCGGGGAGAACCTCGATGGTAATCGCTTCTCATTCTCGATTATTTTGGCGAACACTGCTTTTGACGACGATTATTTTTGTTATCGGCATCTTTGTCGGCAAGAGTGTAGATGAACTTCGCTCTGATGAAGTTTTTGACACGTTACAGCAGAATGAACTTGACACCCAGAGCTACCTTATTGAACAGGAATTTGTTGATACTTTTGAGGGAAATCCCTGCTCTCTCGCGCAGACACGCCTTACCGCCCTTTCACAGCAACTCGGGGAGCTTGGCTATTATCTTGTGAGCTACGAGCAGAAAAATCTTTTCAAACAGAAAGAATACAATTATCTCTTACGAAAATACTCTCTCCTCGAGATTAGAGCATATACACTCTTTCACGCGCTCACGAAAAAATGCAATCTTAATCACAACCTTATTCTTTATTTTTTTGATCCGGACAACTTTATGTCTGAACGCCAAGGAAAAGTTTTAGATGTTCTTGTGAAAAAATATCCGAATATCTCGGTTTTTTCCATCAACTACAACTACCGCGATGATCCCGCATTAGAAACCGTGAAACTTCACCACAATGTCACGCAAGCGCCGACACTGATTATCAACGGCAACTTCTCTTCTACTACCTTTGTCAGTCTTGAAGATCTTGAACAACTTCTTGTATCTTTTTGAACTTTCTTTCCCATGAAACGCCGCACATTTCTTCCAACATCCTACATTCCCTACTTTCTTTTGTTTTCCGCAGTTCTTTTCTTCGCTTTTATTATCTGGTATAGTGCCGCCACTGATTATCAATATTATATCGCAGACAGCCTTGTTTTTCTTTTATTCACCTTCATTCTCTTTTTTTTCTTCCGGCCTTTGCAGCTTGACACTTTTACATTTTTTTCTCTTCTCTTCGCATTTTTTCTGCATGATCTCGGCGCATTCCGCTTTTACGCATCTCCACCACTACCTCTTGAATGGGATCTTGTGACTCATCTTTTTGGCATTTTCGCAGTCACCCTGTGGATTTCTCGTATTGTATTTTTTCTTCACCGCTCCCCCTCATATTTTTCTTTTTTTCTTGTTCTTTTGGCAGGCTTAGGATTCGGCGTTGTGATTGAATTTGTGGAATATACTGGCTTCGCTCTTACTGGGTTTGGCGAGGGATTTTTTGGACGGGGCTTTGGAGATTTTGATCCGCGCATTGTGAGCTCTGATTACATTGATACGATT
>JBBSXE010000084.1:0-11499 GCA_038045925.1 Nanobdellota archaeon | reverse complement strand
GATCGCGAAAATTATGGGAGAAGAAAAAGACGACGCAAAGATAATCAATGATATAGTTACTGAACAAAACGTTCCAACCCTCCACGATAACGAAGAAAAGAATCAGCCTATTGAAGAATTAAAAGATGAATCGCAGAACAAAAGCGCAGATGTTCAAAATGAAATTTCTCCTGAAGGAAACGAAGAAAAGAAAGACGAAGTTAACCCTCAATAGTTCCAATGCCAATGAGCCGCCATCGATTGCCAATCATTCTGCTGATCGTAATGCGATCTTCTTTGTAGCAGCACACAGGTATTTTTAAGCGCACTTGAATGATGTTCTTCTTCATATCAGTGACAACGCCAACCGTCGCGGACGCGTTCACATTCAACATGAGGGGTTCCATTTTTTTGATCGTATCAACCTTCACATCTTCTTTCGTGCCAACAACGCGCTGCAAAAGTTCTGGTTTTAACTTCAATTCATACCAAACAGGAGGGAGTTGCCCTTGTTTTCCAACAATATTTCCCGTTAAGCTGTCAGATTTCACATAAAATGGATCGAGCGAGGTAAGCAATCCAATAGATCCGCCTGGCGCGGCAGTTTCAACCATTTGACCTCCAGTTTCTAATCCTTTAATTGTTGTGACAATAGGTTCCCAGAATCTTTTTCCTTCTTTCTCAAGACCATGCCCTGGCCGGATCTCAATTTCATCGCCGACAGAAAGTACGCCTTGTTTTAACGCCCCACCTAAGACTCCTCCCTTCAATTGTTCAATAGGAGTTCCTGGTTTGTTCACATCAAAGCTTCGCGCGACGAACATGAGTGGCTGTTGTTTCGTGTCTCGTTGCGGAGTTGTAATCACGTCTTGAATCGCTTGAATGAGAATATCAATATTGACATTGTGTTGTGCGCTCAACGGAATAATTGGCGCGTGTTCGGCGATAGTTCCTTTGACAAACGATTGAATCTGTTCATAATTCTGTAATGCCTGTTCTTCAGTCACCAAATCGATTTTGTTTTGGACAATGACAATTTTTTTGATGCCGAGAAGCTCAAGCGCCATCAAGTGTTCTTTTGTTTGTGGCTGTGGGCAAGGTTCATTTGCAGCAACAAGGAGAAGCGCTCCGTCAATAATAGCGGCGCCACTGAGCATCGTCGCCATCAAGCTTTCATGTCCTGGCGCATCAATAAGGCTGACCTTGCGAAGAAATTGTGCTGAGCTGAACCCTTCAGGCTTTTTCTCGCTTGCGACATATGTTGTTGTTCCTGCCGCATCAATGCACGTCCAAAAAGAAACGTTCGCGTAGCCTAAACGAATAGTAATGCCTCGTTTAATTTCTTCAGAATGCGTGTCCGTCCACTTGCCGGAAAGCGTTTTCGTGAGCGTTGTTTTGCCATTATCGACATGACCTACCATACCGATATTTATTTCTGGTTGGGCAGGCAGAGCAGACGCTGGTTGAGCAGCTGACTTTGTCTTTTTTTTCGATGAGGATATTTTTTTTGTAACCACGAAGATTTCTCCTTACAAAGATATACATAAAAACGCTTTATAAAGATTATGTGCTGCAATCTGAAATTTATGGAGAAACAGAATCATGATATTCAATATAATGAACTTCCCATGTAGGATATGTATGTGCGGAAAGGCCGGCTCCGCTAGGAGAGTAGGGAGGAAGACGCAAATGACGCGCGTATGGATCGATTTGTTTGAGTGAGCTCAAAACAGTGGTATGGTCTCTGCGGCCAAGAAATGTTGCTATGGATCTACAAGTCAGTGAAAATTGATAACGAAGAACATAAGCGATGGCATGGCGAAGATTCGCAAGAGGAGTAGTTCTATCTTCTGAAAGTAAATTATCTTTTTTAATTCCAGTGGCTGCGCAAGCTCGTTCGAGAATATTGTCAGGAGTAAGTGTTTGATCAGCGAAAAAAGAAGTGAGAAAATCGTCGAGAGAAATACAAGGAAAGTAAGGAGGACGGCGCATGATTTATAAAGGTTATTTCTTTTTCTTTGAAGCTTCTTTAGGTTTTTTCTCGTCACTGCTTTTTTGTTCAGCTCCCTCAGTCGCTTCTTTTGCGACGCCGAGTAATTCTTCAACAGATTTTGTCCCGTGCTTGATCGTTTTGAGATTGACTTGCGCGACAAACTCAGTAATCGCGTTGCCTCGTACAGTTTTTCGCACTAAGTCTCCTTTGCGAACGTCTCGAACACCAGGATCGCCATGTTTCAACAACATTTTTTTGCGTGCCCCGCCGTCGAGCTCTTTCTTGAGCGGAAATCCAGCAGTATCGCTGCCGCCAGTGATTTGCAGTTCATAGCCAGCCAATCCAAGAATGCTGCCGGGAAGTGTGTCACCAATTTTTCTGCCGCTGAGTGAAGCAGAGTCAAGCTGTTTCTGATAACTTTTTCCGGTTTTTGTATCGTTAATCACACAGACAAGTGGCATAGATGTCAACTCCGATAGATTTGATATAACTTAGAGCCCCCATAACGGGTTTGTTTTCCGTTTGATTGCCGCTAATGTTTTTAAGAGCTCAATTTCAGGCTCCTTTAAATGTTTTTTCAGAGATTTGAGCTTTTTAAAGGTATCTTCTGAAAGGTCAGAGAGCAAAATATCATCTTCTTTGATCTGCCTGCCAACAATAACATGGGGGAGCGCAATAGCGATCTCTTTGCCAGCTTCTGCTTCCTTGATTGACTCGCTTTCAAACTGTATACTTTTCACCTTGTCGACTTTACTGCCATCTGCCTTGATAAGCGGCGTGTCTGTGCATAACGTTCCAATCTGGACATGAACACCGACAACCGCAGGATTGCTTTGGCGAAACACGCAGCCGCGAAGAATCTGAACTTGGCAGGGTTTTGTCAGCTGCTGAAATGCTGTTTCCTCTTCTTTGCGCGCTTGTGCTGCTTTCCATTGCTCAAAGTCTTCAATAATCTTATAGATCACATCATGCGTAATAACCTTGACGCCGTCAGCATGCAATGGCTGCACCCGAAAGCCAATAACGGCGCGATATAGCGGTTTTGACTGCGCTTTTGCTTCTGCAAGATCTTTTTTTGTGATGTCTCCAATACGACCATGTTTAATGGGAATCTGTTTTTCTTTCAAGAGCGTCATCAGCGCTTCCAAGCTGCCAAGCGTATCTGCTTTTGCAGTAATGCCTTCATCATCAGTGTCCATCAAAACAGTCTCAATCTCCTGTTGAATTTCTGTGGTCAGCTCGTCAATATTACCCTGCGCAACAGAAAGAGGCATACCTCCAACAACGCCCGCAAGATCTGGCGCGCAAACGCGAACGCCGCACGCGGCATGAACTTCTTTAACAGACTGCAATTTTCCCTGTTTTGTTTTTTCCTGCAAAAAAAGTGAGCGCACTTTGGTGATGAAAGGTTTTTCAATCCCTCCAATAATAATAGTATCGCCAACAGCAAGTGTTCCATCATAAAGAACAACATCAAGACAAACACCCAATCCACTTTCTTCTGTCACTTCCAGCACAGATCCTCTTCCTGGCCCCTTGACATCAGTCTGCAGACTCTGTTCGAGATATTTTTGCGCAAGCCCGGTAACGACCATCAACAGTTCAGGAATGCCTTCTCCAGTTTTTGCGCTGACGGGAACAATGGCAATTTGTTGGGTGTAGTCGCTTACCCTATCAAACCGCTCTGCCTGAAAGTTTTCTTCGCTCATCTTGCCGACAAACGTATAGAGTTTGGTGTCGAGGTTATGTTGCACATCGTCGCGCTGGTCTTTAAGGGATTGCATCAATGCTATGTTGTTATTGCTTCGCCATCCAGCGAACTGATCAATTTTATTGAACGCGACAATAAACGGTGTTTTATACTGCCGCAGAATCCGCAATGATTCAAGAGTTTGCTCTTTCATCCCCTCCTGGCTGTCAACAACAAGAATAGCGATATCCGCGAGATTTCCTCCGCGTTTTCGCATGAGATGGAATGCGGCGTGTCCAGGACTGTCGAGAAATAAGAGTCCGGGAATGGTATGCTGTCGCGTAACGGTGCTCAAAAGTGATCCGCAGGTTTTCTGAATCGCGGAAAGAGGAACATGGTATGCCATAATGCTTTGTGTAATCCCTCCAGCTTCCCCTTTGGTGATAGAAATCCCTTTAATTTGTTCTAAGATGCTTGATTTTCCATGGTCCACATGTCCGACAAGGACAACAATTGGTTGGCGTAGCATAGGCATAAATTAATGAGTGAGATGTCTTTAAAAAGATTGGGAGGGAGATTTTGGCAGCCTCATATCAAAAAGGGAGATGACCACATTCTTAGAACGAGCTAGGGTGTGGGACAAAATAAATATAGCTCAGCCTAGCCAATAAAGATTATACCACACTTGTGTCAACATGTTGGCTGTGTCTACTCTGTCAGGTCTTTTCTGTCCCAGCCGACAGCCAGTTCTTTTTTTGTCTTCAGCAATACCGCTCTCAGATTGGTTTCTCTGGAAATATTCTTCCAGATATTCAGTTGTTCCGTTGACAAAGCGGAACAACATGCGCTTCCATGGTCAAGAACCTTTGATCGTCGCGTTCGATTTTGGAATGAGGAATAGATCCATCTCTCCAAAATTTTCAACGAGGAATTCCGCTGTTGACTGGTCGCTAAAATAACGATCAAGCCTCAAGCTGTTGATTTTTATTCCTGTTTCTTTTGCCATTTCCATGGCGAAAAGATATGCCTTCTTTTCACTCTTGAAGCTTGTTCCAAAGCCCGCGTACATGCGGGTCTTGATATCCATCAAGGCAAATGAATAAATAAAAAGCGTCTTCTTGCGCTCTTTGGATTGCGTGTCAGCGTCTTTGATTTTTTCTTTCAGCTTTTGAGCCGCGCTGGCATAATGCGTCTTTATCGTCAATGAGTAGCCAGTGCCATCTCCTGAACCATCGATCTCTTTAACACCCTTCTTTCTCAGAATGAGCGCATGCAAGTTATGGAGCACAGCGTGACTTCAGGATCTGAATAAAACCGCTCCACAGTTTTATAGCTGACGTCAATATCGCTTAACAATGAGAATATAACAAACATAGGAGCCATGCTCCTGTTGCTTCTGGATGCTTTCTCAGAAATGCTCTTGTTTTTTCTCTTCTTATTTCAAGATCTGTATACATGATAATAACGAACTCTAAATTTTCTTTAAATAATTTTCAGGGGTCGGTGAGAAGTAAACTACCTCTGGAGTATATAGATGTTAAATGATATCTTTCAAGAGTTTTTCCCCTGCAAGATAATCTTCTAACTCAATATTATTTTCTATACCTAACATGCTCAACAAGTCTATCATTTCTGAGACGCTCATTCCAGCAATTTCTGCCGCTTTTCCAAGTGAAATTTTATTCTCTCTATATTGGAGAATGGCAAAATATATTTTTCCAAATTCAACGAGTTCTCGCACAGTGGTTGATTTATCTTTTTTCATTTTTATTGATATTTGTTGTATTGTTTCAAGAGCATCTTCAGATAATCGCACCGTCATGACATTATTCATTTTTTTCATTGTTGAGCTCCTCCTTGAGATGTAAAAGAATGGCCTGTGAATATCGTCCATATATTTCAAGCTTGTTAATAGCGAGCTGTGCATCTATTTGTGTTATTTTTCCCGTTTTGTATAAAGCAAGAATAATATTAGGAACTGTAGTAAAAGTTAGCTGTAATATTTTGCAGGCGTTAATTACCTTCTTGTCATCAGTTACAAGACTGGTGTTATGCTCTATGCACAGTGTTATTGCTTCTGCTTCCCCTCTACCAAGGTTAAAGTCCTTTTGTATTTTAAAGTTCATTTTAAAGTTTTTTATTGGTGTAAGAGCTATGCATTCTTGTTTTACTCTTTGTTTAATAAGGTCTGCGTCAAAAGTGTTTGTTTTCATAGTACTTTCTTCATAGACTTTTTGCGGAATCACTATCTTTTTTTTGAAAGAGGCAAGCGCAGTATCCAAATGATTTATCTTTGCGAGTAAGATCAGTGATGAGCTGTCAGCAACAATCATGTAATAGAATGTAATACATATGTAGTATTTAAATCTTTCTAATCTTCGTTCAAAATAATTTCTAAATCTTATCTATAAAAAAGGAGCAGAAAAAGTTTATAAACGGCGCTGTCGTAAGAATAAGCAGAGGTGATGGAAATATTTCTCTTATTCAAGAAATTGTGCGGACAACAGTAACATTATTTGTAATCCTTGATATCATCGGTCTTATTCCGATTTATCTCAGTTTTCTGAAAAACTCATCAAAGCGCGCCACTGAAAAATGTGCAGATAAAACGATAGTGTTTGTCATTATCATTTTATTCGCGTTTCTCCTGTTCGGAGCGCATATTTTGAATTTCTTCTCCATTTCAATCGCGGACTTTAAGATTGCAGGAGGCATTATACTCATTATTGTCGGCATTAAATTCGTCCTCGGCATGCGGGTGCTTCCGCTTGGGAAGAGAGGTCTGCAAAGTTTTGCCGCAGTGCCGTTCGCAACGCCATTATTAGTTGGTCCAGGAACCATTACCACGTTAATTATTTTAGTGGACACTTATGGCATCTTCATTCCTTTCATTGCGGTGCTCGTAAACATTCTCGTGATCTGGGTCTTATTGAGACACGCTCGCGTTATTTTTCGTCTCCTCGGTCATCAAGGAAGTGAAGTGGTCACGCGTATTATGGGATTGTTCATTACAGCCATTGCAGTGGAGTTTATTCGCACGGGCTTTTTGGGATAAAAAAGAGAAAAAGCACGAAAGGATCGAGATAAAATTCAATATTCTATCTGGCATGAAATAATATTAAGATACCACATTCACGAAGAGATCAGTAATTGTTCAGTATCTTGAAGCAAGAAACCTTTTTTTAGGCGTTTACAGCCATTCTCTTTTCATTGCACAACTTTGCGCGTGACTGAGTTGTCGTGAACAACTGGTAGGTGTTTTCGCATTCCAAGAAGGCTAGAAATTAGTTTTAGCTCATGGCAACTTCAGAAAGCTGAATAATTACAGAGATCAGAAATATTTAAATAATCAATAAAATAGACATATTTATTGCCGCAATCTGCTTCGTGTATGATGCAACATTAGTAACACTTGACAAAGATTTTCTCAACATAACAGATCTTCAGCTACATATAACTGAGCAGGTATCATAATACTCACTTTTCATTCAGCATGCTATCAAACGTCGAAGCAAGATCAATAATATATTTTCCCTCTTCCAATTTAAATACCAGAGGTTTTCCCTGGAATAAATCAACTAAATCAATCTCAAACTTTCCCGGCTTGAGCATGCGTATGGACTCCAAATCCAAGATAACAGGTTTTTCAAGTTTTTCTTCGCCGACGAGGTCAAGCGCATCCTGCTCAAGCTGTTTTTTTTGATCTTCCGTTAATTTTTCCGTCATCTGCTGCACGGTTTCAATATCTTTCTTCTTCATGTAAAAAAAGAATTTGCCGCCGCACGTGCATCCGCTTAAAATGACTGCGGACCCATCATCATACAACGTTGAGCAACGGATACATTGATGGGGCATTGCGAAACTCCAATTATCTCCGTTTGCGCTTTTTTGCAGCTGCGCGTCCACTGCTTTTTTTCGATGGAGTGCTCGTTGTCGTTAAGAGCATGATTTTGTTGGGATCGCGTTTAATCTCCTTCACGATGCTTGCTGGTCCGATAATCGTAATGCCGTCTCGATTGCCGACAAGCGCCTTCATCATTTCCTTTTTAATCCGTTTCAAAATTTGGAGATTCCGTTCTTCAGGAAATATCGTGCAGATTTCAACGCCTTTAAATCCCTCATGAATCTCTTCCATCGTCTGTTGAATCAGCTTGGTTTCTTCTTCAGGATGAAGCCTCCCTTGCATCAGCACGACGCGTTCTTCTTTGACAATGCCCAGGAGTTTATCGATGCGTTCACTCGTATTTAAGTGCTCGATTTCTCCATACGGAACAAATTGTAGTGTGAGTTGTCCCACGGTTTCACGCTCCCTCTTTTTTATCGCATGAGCCTGATAACAGACTCATACAACTCCTCCATATTGGTTCCTTTTATTGCAGAAATGCCGATGACGTCATACTGCGGAAATGCGCTTTCAATTTTTTTCAAGTTTGCATGTTTCTTGTCAACTTTATTGCCGACAACAATGACGGGAATATCTCGCGCCGCAAGGTTGCCGATAATGGTCACATTCACCTGCGAATACGGATTTTGCGTTGCGTCCAAAACAACAATAACACAATCCATATTGTCCAGCCAGCGAATCGATTCAATCACACCTCTCGTTGCTTCTTTCGCGCGCTGTTTTGCTTCTTTTTCATTCATCTTGAATTTCATAAAGTCTTCATAGTCAATTTTCGTCGCGATGCCAGGAGTATCGACAAGATTAAAGCTAATTTCTTTGCCTTTGTGTTTAATATTGACGCTTTCCTTCATTTGAACTTCTCGAGTCTCATGCGGAATGTTAGAAACAGTACCCATTTTTTCCCCAAGCCAATCTTTGCAGATGCGGTTTGCGAGCGTAGTTTTTCCGGCGTTCGGAGGACCATAAAGACCGAGTTTTAAATGGCGTTTTTCCGCGAATAGCTGAGTAAGCATACGCTTAACAAAATCCCGTATAAATCGAATCATATCTCGTGTAACCTCTTGCTTTTTTCAGGTGATCGTTCTTTTTAAGCATTTCTGTGATCGGATACTTATTAAATGAGGCGCAAAAAAATACAAAAGATTATCTTTTTAAGATTTAAACATCAATAACAACCCGCGCGATAAACAGTCCTTTCTCTTTCTTCACAGAAAACTGATGGAGTGTTACAGCCTTTACATCATTGCCAAGCTTATGTTTTTTTTGGTTAATTTCTTCTCCTTTGATAATAGCATGCACGCGATAAACTTTTCCAGGACTGACACGAACAGTAAATTGGCTAAACACCATTACTTCGACATCTTTCAAATACACCAATTCTTCTAAAAAATTATACAGTGCTTCTTCAACGTCATTTCCCTGCACATGGAGTTCTTTGGTGACGAGAGGTGTAACAGTGGCAAGATCAACCATTTCCGTAAACATTGCCTCTGCTGCATGTTGAAACAGCTCGTCTAGCGTCGTGCCATACGCATCAAATGCAATATCTGCAAGAGCGATATCTGGTAAAAATTTGAAAGGTTGCATAATGGGAGGAAAGAGAGGGATTATATAAATTCTATTGTCTGCTTTTGAGGCTTATTTGATTGTTTTAAAGAGCTTCCTCCAGGCTGCAACAAATCTTCTATCGAATTTATCATTTTTACTTCTAAGCAAAAATATCTTTATAAATCTTTTTATATTGATCACTTCTGAGTGCTAACCTTTCACATTCCCGATCGGCCGCAAAATAACAACGGATTTCGAAATGCCGGACTTATTCAGCGTATCAATGACATCAGTGATTTCTTTATAGGCTATACCAGCTTCCTCAGCCAATCCACTATAACTTGTTGTTCGTACGTAAATGCCGCGTTTCTCCATTGATTTTTGCAGTTCTTCACCACGTACCATTTGTTTTGCCTGTGTACGGCTCATGGTTCGACCGCTCCCATGTGCAGTGCTGCCAAACGTTTCATCCATCGCTTTCTGTGTTCCAACGAGAAGTGCACTGCCCGTCTCCATCGATCCTCCGAGAATAATCGGTTGTCCGGTTTCCTGATACAATGGAATTAATTCAGGATGCCCCGGTGGAAACGCCCGTGTGCTTCCCTTTCGATGCACAACAAGTTGTTTTTTCTTGCCGTCAATTTTATGCTCCTCAACCTTTGCAACATTATGGGCAACATCATAAATGAGGTTCATTTCCATGTCTTCTGCTTTTTGCTTGAAAATATGTTCAAACGCTTCTCGAACGCGATGCATGATAACCTGCCTATTTGCAAACGCCATATTTGCTGCACACGCCATTGCTTTGTAATAGTTTTGTCCTTCTTTTGATTGAAAGGGTGCGCAGGAAAGTTCTTTGTCAGGAACAGTGATATTGTATTTTTGCATTGCGCTGTTAAATATTTTTAGGTACTCAGTAGCGACTTCATGACCAAATCCGCGACTACCACAATGAATCATCACGGCAATTTGTCCTTCTTGTTCAATACCAAATTTCTTCGCGAGTGCAGGATCATGAATGTTTTCTTTTTTCACTTCTTGAATTTCTAAATAATGGTTGCCAGAACCGAGTGTTCCCATCTGGTTAATCCCACGGTTTCTCGCCCGGTCAGAAACTTTTGTCGGATCTGCCCATTCAATTTTTCCTCGCCCCTCACACTTGATAATATCGTCTTCCCAACCATAACCATTTTCAACACACCACTTCACACCATCGGTTATCACGTCATCAAACTGTTGATTATTGAGTTTAACAAATCCTTTGCAGCCGACGCCTGCGGGAACTGTTTTGAACAGATGGTCAACAAGAGCTTTCAATTTAGGTTGAACGTCTTTGATCGAGAGGTTTGTCGTTAGGAGACGCATACCGCAGTTTCACGACCGTGTTTTTTAACACCAATGTCGAACCCGATACCGCCTGGACTAATGACTCCTGTTTCTGCATCAAATGCCGCTACCCCTCCGATAGGGAACCCATAACCCTTCCATAATAACCAGGTTTCTGTGTTATTTCAATGGCCGTCCGGCATGCAAAGTGCATACCTCTGGATTCCTGGAAGCAAAGCTGCATTCGCTACCTGATCAAATACACCAGCATCCATTTCTTCAAGTAATTTTCTTGTCGCAATGATGCGTGCAGGGACGTTCATACCTTTCTTAAAACTCGGCGGGAGTTCCCACGTTGTTTCATCTATCTTTTTTATTTCCTTAGGTATATTTGACATATAAAAAACATAAATTTAGGCTCTTATAAGCTTTATGATAACGAATGAAATAGTTGTTTGTTTTTCTTTCTTCTAATGCTAATAACTAAACAATAGTATACTGATCCATGTTGATTCACCCAAGGTCCACCAAGCACACTAAAAATGTGGTGAGTTGCGAGATTCTTATGGAGAGTAAGAAGATTCTTTTTTACAATAGACCAAAATCTTATTTCTCCTCTTTTTCTGTTTATTTTTCCTTTCAATCTGACAAATCGAAATAAATTTTTTTTTGAAAGCGGTATACTCCAAAAATAAGTTTTGTATGAGCTCATAACGTCTTCAAGAAGTTTTTTCTTTCTGGGGTGAATAAATCCGATAGAACGTTGAAATTTTTTGAAATTATTTAGATCACAAATAGTGAGTCTCCAGATAATAATTTTTTCCCTTACTC
Source organism: Nanobdellota archaeon (assembly GCA_038045925.1). Classification (GTDB taxonomy): domain Archaea; phylum Nanobdellota; class Nanobdellia; order SCGC-AAA011-G17; family UBA489; genus UBA489. The sequence continues at coordinate 228 of JBBSXE010000084.1, read as the reverse complement.
TCAGTTTCAATGTTGAAGATATTCCCAGTCGGAGAAGAGCTTTTTGAACTTGTCGTATTGCTTTTTCATTAACGCATTCAGCTCGAATAAGGCGACTCTTAGCTTTTTGGCATTCTACCCATCCTTCGCAATCAAAATATGCTCGCAACCAAATGCCCAGCAATCGTTTTGGTAATACTGGCATCTTCCATTCATAAGAGTAGTAAGAAAAATTTTCAGTAAGAATAA
>JBBSXE010000083.1:0-2448 GCA_038045925.1 Nanobdellota archaeon | reverse complement strand
ACTTGACCGTTGCGGCTGAAACAATCGTTGCTGTTAGCGCAAATAAAAACAAGAACAGTAAACTTGCAATAGATATTCCAGTAAGAGCATCCCTCTTTTTTCTCACCATCATGCGCACCCATACTACCAGTTTATTTATAAACTTTTTGGATTATAAAAAAGAGGGTATTGATAAAAAATTTTAGCCGGATTTATAAAAGAAGAAGAATGAAGAAATAAAAAAGCGGGGGTGCCGGAGCGGTCAAACGGGATAGCCTCAAGAGCTATTGGCTCAGTGCCTACCTAGGTTCAAATCCTAGCCCCCGCATATAAATAAAAAAGAAGATGAAAAAAATAAAAAAGAAAGTTGATCTGCTCGATAGGATACAGCTCACAGCCTCATTTGTCTTAAAAATCACGCTCATTACTGCGTTCATCAGTGCAATTCATCAGCAAAACTGGCTCACGCTCTTTGTTGTCGCAGTCACTTTGTTCGTTTCATTTCTTCCTGCGATCATTCGGCGTAACTACAGAATTTTCATTCCGATAGAATTTGAATTTGTTTTGCTTATATTTGTGTATGCATCATTGTTCTTGGGAGAGCTCCACGGCTACTATACTACATTCTGGTGGTGGGATATTATGCTCCACGGCCTCTCAAGCATTTCCTTTGGTTTCCTTGGATTTTTAGTTTTGTATATTTTGTATTGCGAGGAAAAAATAAAGACCAGCCCGATATTGATCGCTGTCTGTTCATTTTGTTTTGCGGTTGCGATGGGAAGTATGTGGGAGATATTTGAATTTTCTATGGATCACTTCTTTGAGTTCAACATGCAAAAGTCAGGATTGATAGATACAATGGGAGATATCATTGTGAATGCAAGCGGCGCATTCATAATTGCAACAATAGGGTATATTTATATGAAGCGAGGGTATACGTTTCTTTTCAAGCGTTTGATCAACAAGTTTTTAATGGCGAATCCACGTTTAGTAAGGAGGTATAATGAGTGACAAAATAATATTCGATAAAGAAGGAAACAAATTCTTTTGGAAAGGTGGAGATTTTCATACAAGCAATGGTGTCATCAAAGCTGCAAAAATAAAAGTAGGAAAAATAGCGACGCATTTAGGAAAAGAATTGCTGTGCTGCGAAGCTGATTTTATAGATAAAACAGAAAGAATTGCCCGCGGTCCAGCAATTATGGCAAAAAAAGACATCGGCAATATCCTTGCGAACATCCCTATTGATAAAAATACAAAAATAGTTGATGCTGGTGCTGGCTGCGGCATGTTAGCAGCGTTCCTCGCGCGCCATAGCAGTAAAGTAACCAGTTACGAATCCAACGAAAAGCACGCGGCGATTGCAAAGAAAAATTGGAAGCTATTAGAAGTCGATGTCAAACTCAAAAACAAAGATATCTATCAAGGCATTGACGAAAAAAATGTTGATGTTATTACCTTAGATCTGCAATTTCCGGAAAAAGTATTGTCGCATGCACAGAAAAGCTTGAAGAGAGGAGGTTATCTCGTCATTTTCTCGCCGCACATTAGTCAGGTGCAAGAAGTCATGAAGCAGGCAAAAGAGAGATTTCTCCATCTCAAGACAATTGAGCTCATCGAAAGAAAGTGGATCGTGGAAGAGCTTCGCCTTCGTCCAGAGCACATGGGATTGTTGCATACTGGATTCGTCACGTTTTTGAGAAAAATCGAATAAGATGGTAACAAAAGAAGAAATCATTGAAGTAAATAAAAAGATATTGGCTGTCAGCGGAACACAGTATGATGTTTTTGGAATGATGAATTCAAACAATTTAGAGTATGCAGTCGACCTCGCTAAAGAAGAAAATAGAGTTCCTGAGCAAGCAGCAGTATTCATGCAGGAGATAATAAGAGGACAACCATTTACAAATGGAAATAAACGAACAGCTTTTGAAACAGCCAAAGGAGTAATGGAATCTGGAGGTTATGTCGTTCGAGCAACAGAAAAAGAGATAATCGATTTTACAAAATCAGTTCAAACAGAAAATAAATCTAAAGACGATATCGTAAACTGGATAGAAGAAAAATCTGAATTTACAGGTACAAAAAAAATCTTTCGCATTGTAACAATGAATAATGTGGAAAAAGATAAAGAACTGCTGAAGAAGATGGATTAAAAATAGAGCTCTCTCGATAAAAGTCAAGAATATGACCTTGAAATCGTTAAAAACAACATTTCGTGAGCTGTAAAGTAAACGTCACCTATAACATCGGAATTTGGGAAACCGTGGTGCAACAAGGTTTCCGCATAAGCCGTGTTAAGTGAGACGAGCGTTAGCAAGGACAAGCAAACCGAAGGTTTGCGAAGAGTTCGGGCTGGCTCGAGAAGTCATTTATAGTCTCTTATTAGTAGTTACAAAACGAAGGGTTTATATACTAGTTAATACATAATAATAGTATGGCAAACGAAAAAGAAAGTTCTGTTGGAAA
>JBBSXE010000082.1:0-4106 GCA_038045925.1 Nanobdellota archaeon | reverse complement strand
TTCTTCGGGTACACTCGTGGGAAGATATACTCGCGAGATGCCATATAATCTGCTCAACATAGACGGCTACAATATAGCTTACAAATAATTGAGTAAAAAACAATGAACTGGCTAAAATTGATCTGCAAAAGTCTTTTTCAAGAAATCATGTTCAAACACATTAGTTTTTACTGTAATTTTTTCCACAAAATCAATTACTGAAACGAGACGAAAGAATACGCATAAATTTTTAAAGAGAATCTCAATAAAAAAATATGAATATGGATAATAGCTCATCTGAACAATATGGAGAGAGAGAACATATTTTTCTGCGAAGAATTCAGCAAGTACTCAAGGGTCATGTTATTGGTTGCGGTCTTGGTATTGCGGCAGTCCATGCGTTACCAACATTCTATCGAACAATTCTAGATCGTCAGATGCAACGGTCAAGACAAGGCCAAGAAAAAATGCTGGAACATATGGTGAGCGCATCAACTGAAGTCTCGCAAGCCACAATGCCTTTGAGGCAGAAGCGTGCAATTGATGTAGGTATGATTGGTACAACAAGCATGTTTGCTTTAATGTACTTGATAAGCCTAACTGAAACACCGGAAATAATATTGTTGCCGTTACTAACAAATGCTTATTCTTTGAAATATGAATTCAGAAAAGAACACTAAATTTTATTTGACTAACATCAGTTCAGATTAATCGTTCCATTCGCGATCAGCATCAGCAGCCATCCTAGCGCGATCATGAGGAGTCCAATCGCCAGGCGCATATACGCTTTGTTCATCTGCTTCCATCGCTGAATATAGCAGATCTTCATGCCAAACAACACCATCGCAAGAATAATAATCAGCGGCAGCACAAAAATAATATTATAAATGACAAGCAAGAGGAAGGCAGTAAAATTAAAGTTCTGCGCAAGCAATAAGGTAATCGCTAAATAAGGTCCGCCTGTGCACGGTAGTTCAACAGAAGAAACAAAAATACCCAAAAAGATAATCGTTCCAAGAGACAAGTGATGCATTCTCTTTTTGATCTTTGCGGCATATTTCGCGGGAATCATAAGAGAAAATCCTTTGCCATACCAAAAAAAGTCCTTGATTTCAACAACGCCTGCCAAAATGACAATGAATCCAACAGCGATAGAGACATATTCAGCTGCGCTTAAAGGAATCGTTGCTAAAAACGCGGTCAATCCCAATCCATACAAGAGATAAGTAACATACACCGCGCCAATATAAATCAATCCAAGCTTCAGCATGCGCTCTTTTTTCTTGGTAATAAGCAATGTCGAGACAAGCAGGATCAACACGCCAATCGCGCACGGATTGATCGAGTCAACTGCCGCAGTCAGGAGCACAGTTGTTATGGTTGGTAACGCGACGTCTACTGCCATGTTTTTTCTCCAATCGTTATCGTTCGCCGTTGAAAAGAATCATAATTCCATCCTTGCGCGTTCCAGCTTTCACAGAGGATGTTGGTTGTGTCTTGATTGCCTGCGTCAAATGTAATAATAATGCAGTCACCCGGAGGAACATAGGCATCAGGATAAATCAGATAATTCTCATGATCCGCGATGCGCTTGCCGTTCACATAGACATTCAAGGTTCCTCGATACTCATCTGGGCACAATTGTCCATTCTTGTAAGCAATAGTCCCTTGTTGTGCGGGAAAAATAATGCCCTCATCAGTCAACCGTCCGCCAACCGTGCGAAAATATGCGCCGAGCGTGAAATCCTCCAAACGATCCACAGTGCCTTCAATATGGATGCGGTCATCATTGTGCTCATGAAACGTTGGCGATCCAATTTTATTGCGCAGCCCTTCAGGATCAACAAGCTCAAAATGCTTTCCGCAGACATAGAGTTCATAATCAGCGTGCCAATGCACAGGCCCTTTTGTCACTGAGTTAATATTCTCATAAATAGTGTGGGTGCCTAAGTAAAGCGATGTAGCGATAATCGGAATAATCATCAGCAAAAAGAGCTGTTTTTTCCATCTGGCCGTAAACTTCGGATTGGTAATAATAAAGATGGTTAATACAACTACCCAGAACGCAGTAATCGTGAGATAAAATACAGGATCTGTCAAGTATTGTTCTTGTGTTTCTTCTTCACCATGCGCCTGGACAAATGCAGGAAAAAAGAAAAGACTAAAAAAGATCATAAGAAAGTACAATCTCCACACATACATCTTTTTTACATCCATGCTAAACACTCTTTATAATGTTGGCAGAAGGAAATTCCTATATAAACGTTTGGATCACTTATGCGCGTGGTTGTCCGTCAGTATAACATTCATTCTGCACGCAGCTGCAATCAAATGCACGGAAATTGACGCAGGAATCTTCATACGTTGCCGCAAAATCTGTATTCACGCAGCCAATTCCACAGGTGCTCACGCAATCTGTGTTCGTCGCGCATTGATATGCTTTTGGCGGCACGGTTTTGATATCAGGTTGCTCAGCGGCGCATCCAACTAAAAAAACAAAGAGGATACCGATAAGAAATAATTTTTGCATACTCTTGCAGAGTTGAACTCCTTTTTATAGTTTTCTTAAAAAAATGCAGGTAAAAAAGTTAGTTTCCTGTAAAAAATGAAGGCGGAAAAGTGATATACTGTATTTGATTCCCTGCCCGTCGCATTGCGCTTACATGGAGAGTTCCCTGTTGATCGATCGCGAGGTCGGGATTCTCATAAGCGTATTGGCTCTCTACGGGAAACGTTTGCCAATTGCCTTTGAAGTTTGTAGTATAATGTAAAGCGCCTCTCTGAATATGAAGAACATGCATACTGTTGTCCCGTGAATCAATGCGCATACTCAGTTGCTGGTGAAGATCATGGCTTGTATTTGAAATCGGTGTGATACTCCAGGTATTGTTCGAGTTTTGTATCGCGTGCTGCAAATTTCCTCGTGCGAACACAACATGAAGATTGCTTTGAGCGTCTGATCGAACAACAGGATTTGATCCTTGAGAGATAATGCTGGAAGACCAATTGCCTGTTGATTGCTGTTGCAAGTGAACAAGAGTGGAATTAGGTCGCGCATAGACAATATTTGGTGTTGTTTGATTTGTGATGGCGATACTCGTTTGATCCCATCCTGCCTGATCAAGATCTTTCATAAGAACCCAGGAGCCGGAAGCATTGGTCGCGTATTCAACCATATTTCCAAACCAATCAAAATAGCTAATATGAACATTATTATTCGCATCAATGGTAAGATCATTGTCAAGCCCGACACTTCCACTGTCGTTAAGGAGTCTTCTGTTCCACTGGTTGTTCGAAAGCCACGCATAGAAGAGCTCTTCTCCGCCAGAATAGTTCGAGTCGTTATCATAAGTAAGATGAGTAATGTTGTTTCTATCTGTGGCTGCAGATAAATAAGATCCTCTTGAAATTTTTTTCTTAATCCATGTATTTTGGAGGACGAAAGCAGATACAAGTCTCCCTCCATATGACCCAGATGAAGAATCTTCATAAAAAACAATAGGCGAGCCTTGCGTATCTATCGTTATCGCTGTTTGACTGCGTCGGTATGCGCCTTCAGACCATCCAAAATTGTCTAAAACAAGAGCTTCTAATCCTGACGTTAACAGTTGTTTTTGAGTTGCAAGCTGTTGCGGAATCGTATCAATTTGTGTAACTGTAAACATGCCATTTACCTTCCCATTCTGATTTCCGTCACTAATCTCCAATTGAACGGCATATTGGTTATTCGTGATATCTTGATCAACAGCGTCTTGGTAAGAATAAGTATGGAGTGTTGTTGTTGCGGTCGATGTTGAACTAATCATTCCTGGTCCTTGAAGAAGATTCACAGTGAAAGGATCTCCTTCAGGATCAGAGATATAATTATTTAATGAGATCGTCGTTGTTGCTCCTTCAGTGACGGTTTGATTAGGAATAGAAGTAAGGACGGGAGGTTTATTCGGTGGTGACGAAGAGTGTGAGCTACCGCATCCAAGACTTGCAAGTGCTGTTACAACCAATCCAGGGACAATTAAACGGCGAGATTTCATAATCAAGAACAAAGGGAATTAGGCATTATATATTTTTCTATTCCTCTCTCTGTCGCATCTACGGGTCACAGATTCTAAGTCGAATGCGGGTGATAA
>JBBSXE010000081.1:0-9187 GCA_038045925.1 Nanobdellota archaeon | reverse complement strand
ATAGTGCAAGAGAGAACGTAGCTAATCACAACATAAAATAACAAAAAGTAAAATACATTGCTAAAAAGTGTATTTCTAAAAAAAGAAAAAATAAAACTTGGACCAGAAGAGTATCTGATCGGTGAATCGAGGGTTTCATTACCGAATATTGCTGCAAGTTCATTAGGCTTCATTCCGTCAGTATGCTTTGAATACTCTGAATAAAGAGAAATCCCCAATAATTTAATAGTGAGCTCGCAACCACAAGACAGGCAATCTAAACAGCTAAAGCCTATGCGAAGAACAAACAAGAGCAAGAAAAAAAGAACAATCGCCAGAAGTATTTTTTTCCACGTCGGCTTAAAAAAGGTCAACAACATAGAGTTTTAAAGAATTCAAGCGTATAAATAGTTAACGAAAATAAAAAAAGAAAGAAAAGGATTAAGCATCCCGTGATTTGATAGTCGATCTCTTGTTTGCTTTAGCGCGAGCAGCTGCATCCTTGACAAGCAATTCTACTCGTTGACTGAGAGCTTCAGCAAAATCAGCTGAGACATTCATTCCCTTTGCGTATTCCTTAATTTTAGATTTGACAACTAAAAGTTCTGCCATTGTTTCTCCACCTCACTGTTGTTTAGATCATGTGAAAACTGGCTCTATACGGCTTCCCGTACGTGTTTTCAAAAGGTGAGAACAAGAACTACTATATAAAGCTTTCTCTTAAAACGGGATAAAACGCCACTTTCAAGCTGTTTTTCAGAGGTGTTGACAAAAAGTTTCAATCATAAAACGAAACGAAAATACGAGTATTGAAAAAATGAATTAATTGTATGAAAGAGTACGTGCTATGAGCTTATTCTTCCATCTTCATAAACGGAAATAAAATGACATCGCGAATAGAAGCAGAATTCGTAAAAAGCATAATCATGCGGTCAAGACCAATTCCTAATCCGCCCATCGGAGGCATGCCATATTCCATTGCCTTAATAAACTCCATATCAACAGGATGCTGTTCTTCTGTCTTTGTTACGTCTTTTTTCTGCAGTTCAAAAAATTTCTTCTGCAGCACAGGATCATTCAATTCAGAATACGCATTTGCAAATTCCATGCCTGCAATAAATAACTCAAAGCGTTCAATCAATTCATCATGGCCGTTGCGCTTTGGCTTGCAGAGCGGCGTGCTTTCCCGCGGATAATCAGTGATAAATGTTGGTTGGATCAGATGTTCTTCAACGAGTTCATCAAATAGCGCACTGAGCGCATTGCCTCGGGAAAACGGTTCAACCTCCAGCTTATGTTTCAGCAGTAATTTTTTTAGTTCAGGATCTTTGAGTTTGTCAAAATCAATCTTCCCATGCTGTAGCAAAGCTTCCTTCATGGTCATTCGTTTCCACGGCGTCTCTAAATTGATCGTTGTTCCTTGATAATCAATGCGTGTTGTTCCAAGAACCTGTTTTGCAATCATAACAAAGAGTTCTTCAGTCAGTTCCATCATATCGTGATAATCTGCGTATGCCCAGTAGCATTCCATCATCGTAAACTCAGGATTATGTGTGCGGTCAACGCTTTCATTGCGGAAGTCTCTGCCAATTTCATACACTTTTTCAAACCCGCCAATGACCAATCGCTTCAAATACAGCTCATCAGAAACGCGCAGATACACCTTCATTTTTAAGTCATGCAAAAATGTTTCAAACGGTCGCGCATTTGCCCCACCATAGGTTGGCTGAACGCACGGCGTATCCACTTCTAAAAATCCACGGCTGTCGAGAACATTTCGCAACGTAGTGATGATTTTGCTTCTCGTTATAAAGGTCTGCTTGACGTCTGGATTTGAAATCAGATCAAGATGGCGATAGCGATATCGTTGTTCAATATCTTTTAGTCCATGCCATTTTTCCGGCAGCGGGCGCAAGCATTTCGCAAGCAGCTCGAATGTTTTGATCTTGATAGAGATTTCTCCCGTTTTTGTTCTAAAGATGATTCCCTTGACACCAACAATATCCCCTAAGTCAGAAGTAGAAAACAGTTTGTAGATTTTGTCGCCAACAGCATCTTCCCGGACATAAATCTGAATTCTTCCCGTTTGATCTTGGATGTGCGCAAATCCAGCTTTTCCCATTACTCGAAGAGTCATAATTCTTCCCGCGATCGAGACTTCATGATTCGTTTCTTCATGATTTTTGAGGTGTTCAAAATGCTTGAGAAGTGCTGCTGCAGTATCTTTATGCTCAAAAGAATACGGATACGGGGTAACGCCTTGCTTGCGAAGCACTTCCAATTTCTTCTTGCGTTCGTCGATTAAGATATCTTCTGGCTTCATAGGAAATGCTCACGCAAAGAACTTTAAAAATGTTGTTGTATGAGTAAAACGGCAAAATAAACATCTTTTTATAGCCGCAAAAAAGAACTGTTTGTATGGTAGAATACATCTTTGTCCTTGGAAGAAACACAGAATTAAGCATTCTTGAATTAGTTTCTTACCTCAAAAAAGAAGGATTCTCAGCTGAAATAAAGAGCATCGATAGAATGATTCCTCTTGAGCTGCAGGGCTTCAAGGAACAAAAAGCCATAGCACATCTCGGTGGCGTCATGAAAATTGGAAAAGAGATCACGAATGAAAATGAGATTTATACAGGTACAAAAAATAAAATAAATTTCGCGATAAATCATTACAAGTCAGATCCACTGCAAGCAGAACAAAAACTTGCAAAGATGTTCGCCGCTCTCGACGTAAAAGCTATGCATAAGTTCGTTAAATCAAAGATCATCATCCCGCAAAAAACAAAACATCTCGATGTTGAAGTCATTGCATATCGTGAAAAATTGTATTTGGTTGTTGCAACCTCAAATCCAAAATCCTATGGGCAGAGAGATGAATCGCGTCCAGCCTTTGATGCGTTGCGGGCAATATCCATCCGTCTGGCAAAAATTCTCATCAATCTCGCGCAGCCAAAAAAAGAAGTATTCGACCCATTCTGCGGCACAGGAACAATTCTGCAAGAGGCATTGTTGATGGGATATAAGGCAAAAGGCTCTGATAAGCAAGTGCAAGATGCGCGAAAAAATCTTTCTTGGCTTGAAAAGCAGTATCCTGCAGCAAAAGGAGAATGGCAAATAACCCATGCAGACGCAACGAAACTTTCACAAACAATACAAGCAGTTGAATGCGTTGTCACTGAGCCATATCTCGGGCCATTTTTCAAAAGGCCGCCAGCATATGCGGAAGCGCAAAAAATCACAAGCCAGCTGGAAATTCTCTATCTTAAAACGCTTCAAGAACTCAGAAAGATTGTCACAGGTAAGATTGTTATTCTCTTTCCAGCATTTTTAACGCGAGAACGAAAAAAAATCCAGCCGGATATCAATGTTATCCTCCAAAAGGCAGGCTTCAAAATAAGTTCTCCAACAGGCCTCATATCGCTTCCGCTTCGGTATGATGAAAAAAGAAATAATGTGGAAAGATATCTGTATGTTCTTGAAAAGAGGTAATCAGTAAAGAACGCCTTTCCGTAGGAATTCGCGATTAATGTCAACTTTCAAAGGTGTTTTGCCAAAAAGCTGCTTCAGTCGTGTTGATAATCGCGGATCAGCATAGCGTTTATGAATAATAGCTGCCGCAAGTTTTTTCATTTCAACAGAAACATTTCCTAAAGGTTTATGGAAAACTACAGGCGTCGTATACGCGATAGATTCAGGAACATTGATATCTTCAGGTAAAATGCCTATAACAGGGACAGTGCTTGCTTCTTCAATCTCGTCAATGCTCAGTTCAAATGCTTTGTTGCGCACGCGATTTAAGACTAATCCCATGATAGGCACGCGTTTTTCCCGCGCGACTTTGACTGCATGCATCGTCGTGCTTAAGGTAGGATAATCAGGATTTGTCACAACCAGAAGTTCATCTGCAGCCAGCATGACTGACTTAATTTCATCGTTGAGATTGGGAGAAGAATCAATAAGGACGATGTCATAATATTTTTTCAAATGCTGCACAACAGTTCTGAGCTTGTAGGGATCAATCTTTTCATTGAGCAGAGATCCTGGCAAGATATGGAGTTTCTCATCATACTCATGAATGGCATCGCCAATATCGACGCGGTTACGAAGAACGTCATGCAAGTGAGCATCAGGATTTGTTAGTCCAAAATGCAGCCCGAGGTTCGGAGCGGAATAATTTGCATCAACGAGTATAACACTCTTGCCAAATTCATGAGCGAGTGCTGCGCCTAAATTAGCAGTGCAAGAAGTTTTTCCAACACCACCTTTAATCGAGATTACTCCAATAACTTTATGCAAGATCATACACCTCTTCTAAACGTTTTAACATATCGTGCTTTCCTGTTTTCTTATTAATCTTTCGATTGGTCTCTGGAGCGGGTTTTGTCTCTGCAGCAGGTTTTTCAACGCGCTTAAACACAAATGTTTCTTCGGTAGGGTCTTGTTTTTGTAGCTGAGAAATGGTGCGTGGTTTCGCATGTGGCAATACAATCTTCTTTTCCGCGACAAATGTTGCTGATTTTCCAAGTGTTTCCGGAAAGAATTTTTTAAGCTCTGTTGTTGTCGTTGTAGGCATTTCTTTTGCGACAGCGCGAAGAGGTTGAACGGGAAGTTGTAATCGTATATCTGCGGCAATTGCAGGCGCTTCTAATCCTTTTTCTTGCAGCTCTTTGTTTGTTTCAGGAAAATAATGTTTGAATTCTTTTGGCTTAATTGTTTGTTGAGTTACTTCATTGTGTTTGCGGAGATCTGCAATAAATTCTTCGCTGATAAGCCCTTCAAGGCGGTGTAAGCGATCCATAGGTTGCACCATCATTTTTTTTGCGGATGTTCTTGTATTTAAATACTCGCGTCGCTGTTTTCGCGCTTCTTGTACATGACGAATTGCTGTTTGTAGTGATTTAAAAGTGTGTTGTGCTTTCTGCTGAAGGAATGATAGTTGTTGTTTCTTAACAGTGAACTGCATCGGACGTTTTTCTTGCGAAATAATTCGTTCTGCGGGATGTTTCTTGCGTAAGAGGATAGAAAGTATTGCGGCAAGAATAGCGAGTCCAAGTAAAAATTTGCCGATCGTGTTCGTTGCTTTTCGCAGTGTTGCTCCGACTGCGCTACCAGTCACAGCAGGAAGAGTGCTTCGCGGAGATGGCTGCTGGTTTGTCTGCGGTACTTGTTGATCTGATGACGGGTTTCCTGATGCTGGAGGTGAGGGTGATGAATGAAGTTGCGGTCGTGGTGCCTGGACCCCGGGATTATCTTTGAATGCGCCTAAACCACTGTCTCCTGTTGAAAGTCCGTTTCCTGTAGTGCCAGGACTGCTGCCAGACCCTCCAGAACTTCCGCTGCCAGATCCAGAGCTGCTATTCGTTGTATTCGCGACAGTAAAAAATGCGAAAGTAGATTGAACATTATTCGCGCTATCATTTGTAGAGAGTACGAGTGTATGGCTGCCATAGTTTGTATCAAATGTTGTATTCTGTGTCAGTGAAATATTGTTTCCAGAATCAAGCGAGTACCACGTCTTATCTAAAAAGAGATCGCTGCTGCTGTAATTAAGGGGAATGCTGATATTCGAAGTAAAGTTTGAATTGTTCTGAGGTAAAATGAGCGTAACATTTGGCGGGATAGTATCAACAGTAAAGAAAAAATACTGCCGTGTTGAGTTCATCTGTGTATCAGAAGCGATCACACTCCAATTATGAATGCTATCAGAGAGATTCGTCCAGTTGTAAGAGACAGTCGTTCCATTTGCTGCATTTGATGTGGTATTGACAATAATATCATCGCCAAAGAAAAATGCGGTAAGCGTATCAAGATTATCATCAAAGACAGTCGCTTGCAACAGTGCGGAAGAAAAGCGGGTAAATGTGCTATTTTGAGGAGCCTGCATCCTCACGACAGGCTGTACATTTGAGGTATTGGTTGAAATATTGATCAAGACACTATCAGATAATCCCTGATTGCCAACAGAATCATTGTAAGAAATAGTGTAGTTCCATAACCCAAGCGTAGAGGAATTGATAGGAATCGCGAGATTCGTTCCATTCGTCCATATGCTCGCGTTCACAGAAATAGCATCTCGTGTAACGACATAGGATCCTGCAGCATAATTATCTGTCAAAATCCAGCCAATCGTTTGCGTTGAATTGAGAACATAGACTGCATCAGGCGGAGCATTTACTGTTGGTGTGACGTTGTCAATATTTATAGCATAAGAAGTAACAAAGCTATCTGTAAAATTTTCTGTTGCAGAATACACTGCAGTAATGTTGAATGCTCCCAAAGAAGAAAACAAAGTAATATTGCTCGCGAGAGGATTGCCGTTGTTGATGAGATTTCCAGTATTGAAAAGCTGAATGATTCCTTCTCCTGCAGTTTGCAATGCAGTAATATTGACGGAAGTTCCAACAAGAATTGTCAGATTTCCACCGCTCGTGTCAAGAGTAAGGTTAACACTCGATGAAGCTCGTTGCACCGTATACGACTGAGTTGAAGTCTGATTCTTGTTGCCAGAAGTATCATTAAAAATCCACTGATAAGAATAGAGTGCTGCTGCCAAATCAGTTCTGTTAAATGTATAAACAGTGGAAAGATTACTCATCCCTCCAGTCTTGCTACTATAGTTTGTATTGTTGAAAGAAATAATGACATCATCAATACCGACATCGTCATTGAGCGTAATGTTGAAAAAATATAGTTGAGTTACAGAATAATTGCTGTTGTTTGCGGGAGAAGAGTCGATATTGGTAGATGTAGGAGGTAACACATCAGTGCTATTCGTAAAAATAACAAGCCCAACAACATCACCATTTGCCCCATTCAAGTTATCGGCGAGGAGATTCCAGCTAAATCCGCCGTTCCAAGAGACCCACACATCTTCAGTAGCATCAAGTGCATACAAGGTGTTATTGCTGTCACTATACATGGCAAGAGCACCGCCGTTTCCAGAGTTGAAGTCATCCTTAATCTTTCTCCAGCTCGTTCCAAAATTTCCAGATACCCACACATCTTCGTCATCATCAATAATAAACACAGTATCTGAACTGTTGATTGCCATCGCGTTCGGATTTTGATTTGCTCCAGCATTAAAACTGCTGTTCACTAATGTCCAACTGACACCGCCATTTGTTGATCTCCAGACATCTTCGCTATTATCTGCAGTAATGAGCGTGCGATTGTTCGCTGCAACAAGTCCGCCGACATCGCCGTTCGCGCCGTTGAAATTGCTTGCGGTATTTGTCCAACTAAATCCGCCGTTCCAAGAAACCCACACATCTTCGCTGCTATCGATAGTAGTAATCGTGTTGTTGTTAATAATAATCGCTGTGGCATCAGTATTCACATTGTTGAAGTTATCTTTAATCTTTGTCCAGCTCGTGCCAAAATTTCCAGATACCCACACATCTTCGTCACCATCAATAATAAAAACTGCGCCGCTGCTGTTGAGCGCAAGGACATTGGGATCTTCTCCTGCTCCTGCGTTAAAACTCGAATTCATTAAGGTCCAATTGACGCCATTATTGGTAGACTTCCAAATGTCTTCAGCAACATCAGAAGTGATAAGAATAAATTGCTGTTGCAGCGCAGAAACAACAACGGGAAATAGAATAAGCAAAAACAGCCACAATAAAATACTCTTTTTTCCAACAAAAATATTATTCATGGTTCGAGATACACCTTCCGTTTTGTATACGCGCAATGCCAATGCGTAAGAAACTCTTCCACATTTTTATGGGTTGTTTCAGGAACAAGCAGAACGCTTTTCGCGAGCTGTTCAATCTTGTAATACTGAACAATGCCCGATTTTCCATCTCTTCCTTTTAAAGCATAATAAAAACGAACTTTATCTTTTATGGGAAGATGAATGAGTGAGTAAGAATAAATAAAACACTCAGAGCGCACCGCGGCAGCTTTTCCCATAGAAAACAATTTAACAAAGGAGCTATTTAAACCTTTTTATACTCTTCATTTAACAAAAAGAGGAAAAAAATAAAAAAAAGATAATACTTTAACAAAATAACATAAAATAAGAAGAAAAGTAATCTAATTAACAAAAAAGAGTAAAAAATAGATATAAGTTAAATTATTTAACATCATCGTCATAGGAAAAATTTAAAAAGAAGCGAAAAGAAAAAACCGTAACAATGGGTCGCATTAAAACAAATCTGATTAAGAGAACAACATGGAAAGTGTTTGAAAAATATAAAGACCGTGTCCAGCCGACGTTCGAAGAAAATAAGGCGATAGTGATGGAAGCGCTCAAAGGTCCAAATAAAAAAATGCGGAATATCATCGCTGGCTACTTGGCGCGAATTGCAAAAAGGCAAAGAGAATAATTCTTTCATGCTCTTCGAGAAATAATCGTTGCAGGAGTATAGCGCATGGTTGAACAACAAGAGCAGCAGAAAATAGCGGAACAAACAGTGTTTGTCGGCAGCAAGCCGTTTATGAATTATGTCACGAGCACAGTTATGCTCTTCACAACGCAGAACGCAAAAAGCTTGGTCATCAAGGCGAGAGGCAAATTTATCGCTCGAGCGGTCGATATTATAGAAGTTGTTCGCAATCGTTTTCTCGAAGATCAGCTGACAATCAAAGATATTAAAATTGGTTCAGAGCAGTTTGAAAACAGAGAAGGCAAGCAGGTTCGTGTCAGCACCATTGAGATCTATGTTGAAAAGAAATAAAGAATTTAATGCGGATTTCATCGAAGATATTTTTTCTGATTAAGGATATATGCGGTTGACAAGGAATTCGACAGCTAAAAAAAGAAGATACAATATCAGAAGAACAATCCCATGTTTTTTTGTTAAGACGCGTTTTGAGCTGATAAAGAAAATCACGAGCAAGCCTGCAAAAAACATTGTTAATCCTGTGACATAAATGAGCGCGGGTTGAAAGTGAAATGGCTGAATAAGGACGACAATGCCGAGCACAATAGTGGCGTCAGTAATTACTGTCCCTAAGATGTCTCCAAGCGCAAGCGAGTCGTGTTTTGTTTTTACCGCGCGAAGCGAAAAAAGAAGTTCAGGCAAGCAGGTTCCTAGAGCGACAAGAGTTAACGCGATAAGGATGGGTGGAAGAGAAATTTCATGGGCAAATGCGACGCCCGATTGCAGCGCGATATGAGATCCAAAAAGAAGAACACTGAGGCTGATCACGAGCAAAAACAAATTTTTCGTAGTTCTCTTTGATAATTTCATTACAAAAA
>JBBSXE010000080.1:0-2740 GCA_038045925.1 Nanobdellota archaeon | reverse complement strand
CTGAAGAAGGAACAACGTTTATAAACTATTTTCTTCGCGTATTCTACAAGTGCCGCGGTCGCATAACCTGGTATTGCACAGAATGAGAATCTAAAAAATAGTGGTTCTTGTGTGTAAGCCTGGAATACCAGTCAAGCAAGCCTGGCCAGCAATGGCATCCCGGTTCAAATCCGGGTCGCGGCGTTATATATTCTTGTTTTCAATATCAAAGAAGTTCAAGTTCCTGTAACAAAGCACTTGTTGAATATACTTTCACCAGAGACTGTTTATGCAGATCTTTATCATCAGTCCATAGGGAATGTTCTTTGCCAATGCGAGGGCTATAAAAGGAATATCTTCATCATGAGTGACCAATGTCTTTGCTCGATCTTCGTAGTGTTTAAATTCGTCTTGTGGAACAACGTTAATATTTGCAATCAGTATTCCAATAAGCTGATCAAATTCTGCATCCATAATGCCACTTTTTTCTAGGACATCTTTTTTATGGTTAACTGCTTCCATGATGATACTCTCTGGAGCAAAGAGACAAATCTTTTGAGAGAATATAAGCTCTCTTGATTTCGCGGGTCGAATCAAGGTAGAGATCAAACAGTTGCTGTCTATAACCAATTCCATTTACCAGCCCTCTGCTTGGTATCGCTTCCACATGGATTTCTTGATTTTTCTGCCTATTTCAAGAGCATCTTGTTCTGTCAATTTAGATTTTGCTGCAATGTCATTCAATATTCTGAGCTGGATAACTCTCTCGCGAATGGCAACTCTCGCTACTTCAGACCAGTTGATAAATTTCGATTTGTCCATTTCTTTCTTTAAGTCTTCAGGAACTGATAAGGTTATAGTTGGCATGATTATTCCTCCAAATTTATTTTATGTAATACTGTGTAAATATTTAACATACATGTATATAAATTTTCCTATGCGAAATACGATGTGTAGTATCCTCCATGCACAAAAAAGAGTATAGATTTTCATAAGGTTACATCAGAAATGCATAAGAAAAGCGTAAGTTTTATTTCTTAGGAAGAAAAGTCTATGTTCTCATCAGAAAAAAAGACTAAATCAATACGGATTTAATTTCCACGCAAAGCCAGACTGACAGAAAAGTATTTAAAACATCAGGAAGAAAAGAGAAGTATGGCACAAACATTCCATGTTCTTATTGAACAAGATGAAGATGGTGGTTTTATTGGAAAAGTCACAGAACTCCAAGGATGTTTAAGTCAAGGGGATACGCTCGACGAGCTAATGAAGAATATCAAAGAAGCAATTGAACTTTGCTTAGAAGTAAAAGCTGAAGAGAAACAAACAATAGCGGAAGATCAGATAAAATTTGTCGGTGTTCAAGAGATTACACTCGAATGAAATTACCATTGCTTTCTTCCAAAGAATTGTGTAAATTTCTTGAAAAAGAAGGTTTCCAATGCATACGACAGAAAGGGAGCCACAGATTCTACCGCCACCCAGATGGAAGGACAACAGTCGTTCCTATGCACAGCAACAAAGATATTAAAAGAGGACTTCTGAAAGGCATTCTCGACGAGATTCGAATGAACAGAGAAGAATTTTTCAAAAAATATAAAAAGTAAAAAATCAAAATAATAGATTCAGTTCAAAATGAGTTCATATCTATTCTTACCTGCAAAAGTTTTAAGAACGAAGAGAAATCAAAAGAGCTTACAAAAGCGGTGATTTCGAATGAGCTTCAAAGACAACCCAATCATGAAATCCTTCAGTCACCGTTAACTCAATCTTGACAGTATCTCCTTCCTTCACGCGCAGCTCAGGATTTTCTTTTCCATCTATAATTATACATTATATAACGAATTACCTTGTTATGAGTCCCTTTGTTTTTAGTAAAATCTCGGCAAACAATGTCGGCTGTTGCTGTACAATCCCTCCAATAACTCTAAAACCGCCAGAAGAAACGTTTTTAAACCGTCATTGCTCGATCAGGAGTACTATGCAAGCACGCATCGCCAATTTTCGGGGTGGAAAACACACCAAGTATGACAATCACATGATTATTTATCTTCCTAACGTCATGAATCGGGAAACAGCCCAGAAATACTTAAACAAGAAAGTCATTTGGAAAACACAAACAGGAAAACAGATTACCGGCACCATTGTCAATCTTCACGGCAATAAGGGAGCAGTACGCGTTATTTTTGAGCGTGGGATGCCCGGGCAGTCTGTCGGAACTGTTGTTGAGGTGCAATAAGAACTATGGCAGGGCTCAGAAAAGGATGCTGTTATCGACGCATCAAGCGCGCGTACACGAGAAAAAGCAAATATAAGTATGCTAACTTTGTGAAGGCAGTTCCCTTTTCAAAAATTGTGCGCTATGAAATGGGAGATTTAAAAAAACAGTTTTCTCATCGCGTTGATCTTGTTTCGCGAGATAACGTGCAAGTACGGCATAACGCATTGGAAAGCTGCAGACTGATTGTCAATAGAAACCTTATCGCAGGCTGCGGCAACAACTATCGATTGCAAATCCGCGCATATCCGCATCATGTTTTGCGCGAGAACAAAATGTTGACGGGCGCAGGAGCTGACCGTGTTCAGACTGGCATGCAGCTCGCGTTTGGAAGAGCGGTTGGGATTGCTGCGCAAGTGAGAATGGGAAAGGTTCTTATGTCCGCGAGCGTTGATGAAGGATCTATTGAATCTGCGAAGAAATCATTGCAGAAAGCTACGCCGCGATTGCCAGGACGATATGCGGTGACATGGACGAAAGTAG
>JBBSXE010000079.1:0-13110 GCA_038045925.1 Nanobdellota archaeon | reverse complement strand
AGCATGGGATTAATAGAGGTGAGGGGAGTAAAAAAGAGGTTTGGAAAATCCATTATCCTCGAAAATATTGACGTGGACATTAAAGAAAATGATATTTACGGCATTATTGGTGTCAACGGTTCGGGCAAGACAACATTATTGAAAATTCTTATTGGCTTCTACAAAATCAATCACGGCGCGGTCATCTACAAAGGAAAAAATATTCGAAATAATTCAAAAAAAATGCGGAAAGAATTTGGTTTCACCAGCCAGGACAGTTCATTCTATCCAAAATTAACCGTCGCGGAAAATCTTTCGTATTTTGGCACGCTCTACGGGTTGTCGCACCATGAAATTCATGAGAACATGGATAAAATCCTCGAATTAGTGGAATTAAAAGAAGCGAAACGCGTCCTCGCCCAGAATTTGTCAGGAGGTATGCAGCGCCGTTTAGATCTCGCATGCTCAATCATCCACAAGCCAAAAGTCTTGATCTTAGACGAGCCGACGGAAGATCTTGATCCCATGTTGAGAAGGGAAATCGTCGAGCTGATTAAAAAGATCAATAAAATGGGAACAACAATTATCATCACCTCGCATATTTTAGAGGATGTTGAGCGTTTGTGTAAAACCGTCGCGATCCTGCATAACCGTCATGTATTGAAGGTTGGTTCAATCGAAGATCTGCGCAAGCTCTACAACAGGGAGGAAGAAATCCATCTCGAGGTTGAAAGCGGTAAATATGATCGCATCATCAAGTTCGCGAAGCTTAAGGATTATCAAATTGAAAATGGAAAACTAGTTGTCTACACGAATGACGCGGAAAAGCTCATGCACGTCATCTTCCATATTCTTGAAAACGACAAGGAAAAATTAATCGCCGCGGACATCAAGAAGCCAAGCCTGGAAGAGATGTTTGAAAATCTCACAAAAAATGAGGAAAAAAACGAAGGAGAAAAGAAAACAGCAGCATGGTAAGGAAAATATTCACGATCGTCAAAAAGAATCTCAAGCTTGTTACACGAACAAAAAGCTCTGCGTTAATAGTCATCTTCGGTCCTTTGCTGCTCATTCTCTTGATTGGCGCGGCGTTTAACACGGCAAATATCTATGGCATTCGCGTGGGAACCTATAGTCCATCCTACAGCTCGTTGACAAACGCGGTTATTGATGAGCTTCATAAAAAGAGGTTTAGCACAGTCCAAATTGAAAGCCAGGAAGTCTGTATTGAAAGTGTTCGCAACGGCATTATTCATGTCTGCGCGATATTTCCACCAGATCTTTCCATTCAAGATGGCGGTGATATTACCTTCTACGTCGATAACTCCCGGCTCAATCTCGTATACATTGTGCTTGACACCTTATCAACCATTGTCGGCAGCAAATCAAAAGAGCTCAGCACGCAATTAACAAAAACAATTATTGACGCGTTAGATACCGCGGATAAAGAGCTCAAAGGTCAACAGCCGGTGCTCACAACATTGACGCAGGACACGGCGGCAACTGAACAAAAGATTAGCGCATTAAAGCTTGATGTAGAAGCCGCGGATTTTTCAATTCCAGCGAGCAGCATTGCATCATTAGAGAGCGAAGCGGCACGTCTCGGTACAGGAAATAATTCAACAGACAAATTGGCAGGATTAGTTGCGCAGGTCAAGCGGGAAATGCAAGAGCGCGATGATAGGCTGAATCTCGCGGCAAACAAGCAGCTGAAAATCAAGAATGACTTGACAACAGTAAACCAGCTTCTCAGTGGAAATCTAAACTATATTTCGGCAATTGCAAACGCCGCGGATAAAATTCTTGCCGACATTAGAAATGTCAAGACAACGAGCATCACGAAGATTGTTTCTCCGTTGACAACGAAAATTGAGCCGATCGCGAGGGAAAAAACGCATTTAAACTATGTCTTTCCGACATTGGTTGTTCTCATCATTATGTTCGTGAGTATGATGCTCGCCTCGACGCTGGAAATCAAGGAGAAAACAGCGCGAGTCTACTTCAAAAACTTCATCACGCCGACATCAGACTACACATTCATGATCAGCAACTTCATCACAAACATGATTATTGTTGTCTTGCAGATCGCGGTATTATTCGGCGTTGCGTTTTACTTCTTTAAAGAACATCTGCTCGGCGTGCTGCAGAATGTTATCATCGTTCCCTTGCTCATTGCGACAGTATTTATCTTGTTGGGAATGGTGATCGGTAATCTTTTCCGCTCAGAAGAAACCGCGACATTGGCGGTGATCTCCTTTGGGTTTATTTTCCTGTTCTTCTCATCCGCGATCCTCCCGATTGAAACCTTGCCAGAAGTCATCAGAAAAGTTGCTGAATACAATCCGTTTTTCATCGGTGAGCGATTGCTAAATAAAGTGTTGTTGTTTGAGTCACCATTGAAGCCATTGATGTCCTCGTTGTATGTTATTGGAGGCTATATTGTTGGGCTTGGCTTACTGAGTGTTGTAACAAAAAAACTGGCGAAGCGCAGATTGTAAATAAGAAAGAACGCAGAAAACATTAAGATCTGAGAATTCAACAATAACGTACTTGTTTAGCTGTTTTCTGAACAGAGCTCATTTTGGGCTTGTTTTCGAATTTTTTGGCGGTATGCGAACAAAAAGGAGGCTACATTAGTCTTCTTTTCGGTTAGCTAAACAAGTACGCAGATCGATAAGGTTATTAACTTCTTATATTCATCCATTCTTGTCTCAGCATAGCTCGTGAAGAGCAGTGTGAGGCTACACGCTGTTTTGCTAAGGCGCAATGCGCTATAAAATAGAAAAGGAAACGAAATCGCTATCTTTAAAGATCGGATGGAAATTTACAGTGTCGGACAATTCCCAGAAGGTTATACGCCCAAAGATTTTATTAAGGGAACAGAGAGGTCAATTCTGCGGAATCCGCTTATTGCTCATACTCTTTATTTGAGTAAGGACGTCGAGCGCTGGGGTTCTGGTTTAAAAAATGATACCCGCGCGGAAGAAAATGTTAAGGTTCAGTTTCAAGAGTTAAAAAGTGGATTTTTAGTAGTGTTCGGTAGAAAGTTCGATGTGAAAAGCAGAGAAAGTTCGGAGAAAATTCTCGCTTTAATGAGAAAGACTAAGTCGATTTCGGCAAGAGAAATGGCGCAAAGAATAGGTATTTCCCAAAGATCTGTGGAAAAGCAGATTTCTGTGTTAAAGAAAAATAGTGCGCTCAAAAGAATAGGTGGAGCAAAAGGTGGATATTGGGAAGTTATTAAAACAACAAAATAAGAAGTTATATTGAAAAAAAGGAGAAAGAGGAAAGCATTATGCAAAAAAAAGGGCAAGTGTATTTATTGGCGGCATTGATCATAGGATTTATCCTCTTTCTTTTGGCGACGCAGACAAACATCGTCAAAAAAATAACCATTGACGATGATTTTGAAGAGATCTCAAAAAATTATGAGCGTGAAAGCGCGAACTTTGTCAACAGCCTGCTCGTCAATCCTTCCATCAATATTGAAAAGGAATTCACAAAATTTACCGTGCTCTTCACCTCATTTGCAAAAACAAAAAATCCAGAATTTGGGCTCGTCTACGCGTTTCTGCATCAAGGCAATGTCTACCTCGGCAATTATCTCGACACAACAATAGCAATCACAACAGCAACACCTCCAAAAATCATTCAGGGATGTTATGCATTAGTCGATACCAGTGTCTCTATTGCAGGTCTTACCCTCTCAACAAGCGGCATTTCTCTTGGCAGATTTTCCCAATGCAACGCGACCTTCGCAGCTCCGCCAGGCAATAAAATCAAGATCGAGATTGACTCCATTGACTATGAATTGATCTTGACTGAAGATGCGCCAGATATTATGATCATCAGCAGGGAAACAAAAGACAATCAGCGAAAAATATTTATCAAGAGCAATGTTCTTAAAGACTAAATCTGTATAAGAAACAAGGAAAAGCAATGAGTCAGCGTAAAAAAGGCATCAGTCCATTAATTTCATGGGTAATTCTCATCGGTTTTGCAGTCTCACTCGCGGGAGTAGTCGGCGTTTGGATGAAGGCATTTGCAGGCGATACGGCAGGTAAAATTATCAAAGATCAAGAAGAAGATTTGCGCTGTATCGACGTTACATTGAATGTCAAGCTCAATTGCGCCGTAGCGCCAGAGCGGGTGTATGTTACAAACACAGGAAAATTCTCGCTGAAAAAATTAGTGATGCGGCAGTCTGGCCAAGACAACAGTGATCTCGATCTTCAGAGTCTTGCGCCGCAGCAAGCAAAAACAGAAGATTTAAAAAGTTTTGATCCAGTAAAACCAGTAGATTTTATTCCAGTTATTGATGTTGAGGGAAAAGAGGTATTATGCAATTCGCGCATCGTCACAACAACATGTTGATCCTAACAAAAAGAGGCATCAGTCCGTTAATCGCGACAGTCTTAATTATCGGCATGGTGGTCAGCGCGAGCGCCATCGTGTTTCTGTGGGCAAAAGGATTTCAAGAAGATTTAATTAAAAAAGAGAGTGCTGCAAGTCTCAGCGCGTTAAACTGCGCGACTGATATCACGATTGATGCGCTCCGTCATACTACAAACACCATTACGGTGGAAAATAAGGGTCGTGGAAAAATTGAGGGATTCAGAATTTTTGTTGGCGATAACTTTGTTGATGACACCACGCAATTAAATCCTGGAGATATCAATGACATTTCCCATGCAGGAGCAAGCGGAGATAAAGTAACCATTATTCCAAAAATCAAAGTAGCGAAAGGCATTTATCAGCCCTGCACCGAGCAGAAAATAATTTATAAAGTGTAGCACACAAAACTATAAAAACTGAGAAACATGGAAACAACAAGAATGGGAATCAGGCAAAAAAGAGGAATAACACCATTAATCGCGACAGTTCTATTGATAGGTTTTACAGTGGCGTTGGCTGCAGTTATTATGACGTGGGGATTTGATTTTATTACAGGTCAAATAGATATAGTTGATAGAAAAGCAGAAATATCTCTCAAATGCGCCAGTGACTTAGGTTTTAAAGTCGGCGTTGATTGTACGACTGACAAAATCACTGTTGATAATACGGGAAAAATAGATATTGTCGCGCTGCAATTGCGAAAACACGAGGGAAATGACATTATTCCAGTCGACGTTCCGCAGGTGCTTGTCGTTGGCCAAAAAAAAGGGTTGAGTGAACTCGGAAGCTTGCAAGGATTAACAAATATCAAAGTTGATGTAGTCGCGACGATTAAAATCTCAAGTGGAAAAGACATCAAGTGCACAGAGGCGGTGCGTGAAGTGTTAGTAACTTGCCCATAATTTTTTCTCACAACAAATCATGATACAACAACGAGGCGCGCTTTGGATTTCTGCGGTTCTCTATATTTCATTGAGTGTCGTTGCTATGAGCCTGATTCTCAGCGCGGCAATTCCGTTTGTCGGAACATTAAAAGATCGCAACACAATCATTGAAACAAAAAAACTTCTTGCGACCGTGGATGAAACAATAAAAACTGTGGCGAATGAAGGTCCGGGCTCCCAGAGGGAATTATCGCCGCTCATCATTGGCGCTGGCGCGTTAACAATTGATCAGATCGCGGAAAAAATCATCTGGAATCTGGAAACGCGGGCAATCGTCCAAGAGCCAAAATTAATCCTGCAGGAGGGAGTGTTAAAAACAGAGTTGAAGGAAACGCCGGTTGAAGGCAAATATCTGATGGAATTGCGATTGGAATACACAACAGTCAATCTCGATCTCACAACAACATTAGCGAGTCCCTTTACCGGAGAATACAATATGCTCGTCAAGCACACAGGAAATTTCAAGAATAATATTCCGGAGATTCAAATTATGATGGGATAGTCAGAAATTAACATCTTTCTCGACATTGTATTCTCCAAGATCACTACCTAAAAGAGCGGGTAGAGTTTGTACATTAGTTGTTAAATCTATACACTTTCGTAATTATTCAGTATCCTGAAGTAAAAAACTTGATTTATATCTATTATGCTGCTTATAGTGGCATTCTAACGCTTCAGTGATGCAGCGATAAGAAAACATATGTATCCTGTCGAAATGGCTTTTTGGGCTAGAAAAGACCCCATTCCGCGAATGTGAACTTCAGAAAGCTGAACAATTACACACTTTCCAAAGTTTTAAATATATCCAATGTTTATAATATTTATGCCTGAAACAATAAATATGGAAAAGATGTATAAAGAGCTTATAGCTCTAAGAAGAGAAGTACATTTTATAAAAACGCATATGTTTGACCCAGACACTATTATGACAACTGAAGAAGAAGAAAGATATGAGCGAGCTATGCAGGAGTTAAGTGAAGGTAAAACGACTTCTTTAGAGGATTTGAAGGAAGAATTGGGGTTGTAAGATGTTTTCTGTTGAATTTGGTTCTGACGCCAAAAAATTTCTTAGAAAGGCAGAAAAAGATATCGCCAAGAGGATTATCGCGCAAATAGAGAAACTAAAAGAAGAACCATTTCCTCAAGACGTGAAGAGAATTGTTGGAAAGAAAGATAAGATATTTAGAGTAAGAGTCGGCGATTACAGAATTCAATATAATATTTTATATGAAAGAAACTTGATTTTTGTTTCAGATATAGATAAAAGAGGAAGAGCCTACGATCAAGATTAATTTTTAGGGTGGAGGGAAGGCGGCGAAATTATTTTCTTTTAGTATCGTTTTTTATCATCGTTACAATTTCAGGAAACTCAGATATTTTAAAATGTCCATTCTTACTTTCATAGATTATAATATTTGCATTTTTTAGTTTCTTTCTGAATTTTTCAGCATGAGAAACAGGAACAACATTAAAAGCAAAATATGAAAGAGCAAAAGAAAAACAAGAAAATGGACATAACTCAATAGGATTTAAACCATAGCAATAACTTATTCTGATTTGTTGCATTATTTTAAAATTAACAATTACATAATACATCAAGCCCCGATTTTCCCTAAATTATTGTATGCTATCGCAGAAATACATTGATAGATTTATAACCCAAGTTTGAAAGGAAACAGGTTTTTTAACAACGAATTGATGGTTTCCATGTTCATCAAAAGCGAGCGAAAACTCTTATATTTTATTCTAAATATGGAAAAGAATCAGAATTTAATCCAGATAAAAAAAGTGTTTTATGATCAGGATCATAGTGTGCTTGTAATCGCGGCGCATCATAACGTTTATCAGATACAAGTCCTTTAACTGCAAAACTTCCTATAGCAAGAGGTAATTCATCAAGAACACGTTGTACTTCTAAGGAATTTCGTCAGTTATTTTATCGTCTAAACAATCAGTGATTCTCATGATATATAACGATAAGGTATATCTTATTAAACTTTTGAGGCAGAAAACTATTTAAAAGAAGACTCGCCTTTCTAATTGAAAAAGAGGTAGAGAACACATGCCGAGAGAAGCTGAAGAGAGTCCACTGGCAAAAGAATCCCAGACGCAGTTCAAAATTCTTGAAAATTCGTCAATCCCGCAATTGCCTGATATCAAAGATAAAACAAAAGTTGATATCCGCTATCCCTTGCTTCCGCCGTATGCGTATGCGCGCATTGCCTGGGATGACCAGCATCATGAGCTTGTGTATACCGTAGAAGAGCCTCTCTTAACTGAAGAGGAAAGCATCATGCTTGCGGACGTAGAAAAAGGCATTGAAGAAATTATCAATATCAGTTTTATCAATGTGAAGCAGACAGCAGTGATTGTTGCGTATCTCGAGGAAAACATCCAAGTATTATTGGCGGAGCTCGGCTATAAAGTCTCAGAAGAAACCGTGCTGAAATTGATGTATTATGTGTATAGGGATTTTGTCGGCTTGAACGAAATTGAGCCGTTGATGAAGGATTATTTCATTGAAGACATCGAGTGCAATGGCGCAAAAACGCCGCTGTACATCGTCCACAGAAAATATCGCAACCTGCGCACCAATATTATTTTTCAAGATCTCGCGCATTTGACGAGTTTCGTGGAGAAGTTAGCCCAAAAATGCGGCAAATACATTTCCTACGCGAACCCGTTGCTTGACGGCAGGCTTCCCGATGGCTCGCGTATCAACGCGACATTTACTGAAGAAATTTCCAGCAGAGGGCCAAGTTTTACCATCAGGCGCTTCACCTCTGAGCCGTTCAGTCCAGTAAAAATGATGCAGCTCAAGACGTTGAGTCCGGAGATTCTTGCCTACTTATGGCTCTTGATTGAGTATGAATCCAATTTCGTTGTCATCGGAGGAACTGGAAGCGGAAAAACTTCATTGCTCAATTCTCTGGCGTTCTTCATTCCGCCGCAAGCGCGAATCGTTTCAATAGAGGACACGCACGAGCTCGCGTTGATGCATGAAAATTGGCTTCCCTCAGTAGCGCGGCAGGCAACTGGTGTAGGCACAGAAGGAACATTGGGAGAAGTTGATTTATTTACGTTGCTGAAAGAAAGTTTTCGCCAGCGCCCAGACTATGTTATTGTGGGAGAAATTCGCGGCAAAGAAGCGTTTGTTCTCTTTCAAGGAGCAGCGTCAGGTCATGCGACCGCTTGCACCATGCACGCGGAAGATGTGGAAACAATGGTCAAGCGATTGGAGACGCCGCCGATCAGCCTTTCTCCAGCCTTAATTGAAATTATCGATGTTGTCTGCATCATGGGTCAGGTTAAAGTGCAGGGGGAAACCGTCCGCCGCTTGAAAAGCATTGTTGAAATCATTGAAGTCAACGGAAGCGCTGTCAAAACAAACACGCCTTTTCTCTGGGATCCGCGTTCAGATACGTTTTTTTTCAAAACTGAAAGCGTCGTCTTCCAGAAAATAATAAAAAATAGCGGGATGCCCATGGAAGAGCTGCAGAAAGAATTTACGCGCAGAACAAAGTTATTGATGGAGCTCTATCGAAGAAACATTACAGATTTTCGGCAGGTGCAGGAAGTGATTGACATATACTACAAAACGCCAGAAGAAGTGGTGAGGCGATTTAATCTCGGATAAACAATGGACGTCGATGTGTTGCTGCAGCAGGCGCGTTTGATGCGCGAACTCTATCAGAAATATTGCGCGTTGTTCGAAGAGAAAAAAAAGCAGATCGCGCAGGGCATGCTCGATCAAAAAATAGAACAGCAGCTCGATCAGACAAAAGCGTATCTGCTCCAGATTATAGGCATCATCCAAAAAGGCATTGATGAGGAGCGGGAATATGTCTATGAATGATCTCGATGCATTAGTTGAGGCGCTTGAATCATTGAAGCAGCTCAAGATGCAGAAATACACGCCATTAACGCAGCAGCAGGCGGACCAATATAATCGCGAGCTGTTGCATTGGCTGGACAAAATCGAATCGTTAAATGATCAAATCCTTACAGAGATGACGCTTCCAACACCAACATCGCTTGATGCAGCGCGGCGTTCGCAGGAAGAAATGTCCGTCCCTCACCCGTCAAAAGAAGTGTATGTGTCAGCGGCGAAGAGAAAAAAATATTTGCATCATATGGGTGTTGGAGATGAAGTATTACGGCGCTTGGAAAAAAAGCCAATATCAAAAAAAAAGCAGATCGAACTCGATTACACCGTCTATCGCGCGAATCTCTATGGAAGAATCGCGAATAAATTGTTTCATCAAACTGCAGCAAAGTTAACAAAGGAGCATCCTCATTTTTTTAACGCGTTGCACGCAAGCATTCGCAGGGCAGACATCAAAGTCTTGGCAAATACGTATGTGAGTATGATCTTCTTGACAACAATGGTGTTTGCAATCATTGGCGGTATCAGCGGTTTTGTTATTGGCGCGTTCATCGCACAATCTATTATATTCAGTACAGTCCTCAGCTGCACACTTGCGGTACTCTTCAGTATAGTCATGTTCTTTATATGGTATCTCTATCCTACAACCGTTGTCAGCAGCAGAAATCGCATGATGAAGAATGATCTCCCATTTGCGATTATCCACATGGCTGCAATTGCTGGAAGTGGCACGCAGCCAGCAGCGATGTTTCGCTTGTTGTTGAACGCGGGAGAATATCGAGGTCTGGAGAGCGATCTGAAAAAAATTGTCAACTATATCAACTTATTTGGCTATGATCTCTCCACTGCGTTGAAAAGCGTCTCTGCAACTACTCCTTCAAAACGGTTTAAAGACGTGTTAAATGGTATCGCGGCAACTATTGAGTCTGGTGGAAGCTTGAAATCATATCTGAAAAGCATCGCCGACGATACTATGAATACGTATCGATTGGATCGAAAAAAACATATTGAAGTAATCTCAACGTATTCTGATATCTACACTGGCATCTTAATCGCGGCTCCGTTATTATTTTTAGTAACACTTGCCATTATCAACACCTTAGGAGGAGGAATTGGAGGTTTAAGTGTCGCAAGCATCGCGGTCGTTGGAACATATATTGGCATTCCTGTCTTGAATATCGCATTTATTCTGTTCATGAAGATTGTGCAGTCGGATTAAACAACACCATGAAATTCAAACCAATCTATTGGATCAGCGTCTGTTTCGGTATACTGATGATTGTTGCAGATACCTATTTTTTCTGGAAAACACGCTTGTTTTGGCCAGTGATGATTCTCGCGTTGACCATTATGTGGCTCAGCTTCTGGATTGATTTTTTCAGGAATCTCGGCAGACAAAAAGAAATTGAGCTGCAGTTTGTCGAATTTGTCAGAAGTTTGTCAGAATCGATAAAATCGGGCATTTCCATTCCTCGCTCGATTATGAATGTTACAAAAAAAGATTTTGCTGCGTTAAACCCATATGTTCGAAAGCTTGCCAACCAGATTGAATGGGGAATCCCTACTCGAAAAGCATTAACAACATTTAGCCTCGATACAAATAATAATGTTATCAAACGCGCGATCTCCATTATTGTCGAGGCGGAGCAAAGCGGCGGCGACATCACTGACATTCTGACAGCGGTCGTTGATTCAGTCATCAACGTCAAAAAAATGAAAGAAGAGAGAAAAGCAAGCGTGTTCTCGCAGATCGTGCAGGGATATGTCGTCTTTTTTATTTTTATCGGCATTATGCTGCTCTTGCAGTTGTGGCTCTTTCCAAAACTGGGAAATCTTTCCGGCGCGATGAAAGGCGGCGTCAGTAGCTTCGGCAGCTTGTTTCAGGGAGGTAGTAGCCCGTTTAATCTTGACACGACATTTTTTGGATTGATTATGATTCAGGGATTTTTTGCGGGCATGATGGTGGGAAAATTCAGTGAAGGCTCGTTGAAACAGGGTCTTTTGCATTCGTTGATTTTGATGACAGCCTCAGCATTTATTATAACAATCGCGAAGGGGACTATCTAATGTCAGTCTTGCGCAACAATAAGCGCGGTCTTGATTATATTGATTGGGCGATGAGCCTCGGTCTTTTCTTAGTGGCAGTCATCGCGTTATTTGCGTTTCTCAAGCCAGGCGTCCAGCAGCCCTATGACGGAGAAAACTTACTGCAGATTGTGGAAAAAAATTTTTTTGAAGAAACAGGAACAATCCTCAAGCAAACGCCAGTCTTTATCTATCATCTCGTTGATAAGTATAATCCCGGCAGCAGTAACGCAGAGATAAAAATAACAATCGATTCAACATGGCACATTGCGGCGGTGCAGCCAAATCCAACAGCTTCGCTGACCTACGCCAAACAAAGCGCAGCGGTAACATGGGATTGCGTATTCACGCCATGTGATAAAAAGAATTTTACTATTTCCTGGGCTCCTGACAATCAGAACTCGGCAGATCCATCTATTGAACTGGATTGCGCGCCTTCTGCAGATACAAGCAGTTGTGACGCGGCGCTTGGCGCAACAGCAACACAGCAAGGATTGCAGAGAGCATTAATTGATAGCCTCAAAACAGAAACGTATCAAACGCTTAAAACACGATGGAACTATCCACAGACAAAAGGGTTTGCTATTTATCTGGATGATGTGCTGGAAATTGGAATCATGCCTCCTGCAGAGGGAAATATCGTTGCTAAAGAAATAAAATATTGGAAAATACAGGGAAGCAATCGTATGCCGATGAAAATACAAATCATGGTGTGGTAACAATGAACAAAAAAGGGTTTGCAAAAACATTGGAAGCGGGAATTGCGGTCATCCTCGTGCTTGTCTTTATCTATTATGTGCTGCCCAAGCAATCCCCTGAGCAAACAGCCCTGGATATTCCGGAAAATGTAAAAACCGCGCAATCCTTTATTCTGCAAGAGATCAGTACGCAGGAAGCGTTGAGAAATTGTGCCTTGTACGCGGTGACAGAAGGAAAATGCGAAGACATTCCTTGCCAAAATATTGTTTCCCTCATCAACAAACATACACCGGGCGGATATTCGTCCGCATGCGAAATCTGCGCAACGGCGAATACCTGCGCCACAAACCTCAATCTGCCGACAGATGTTTCTCTGTACGCGGACAGTGTTTTTCTTTCTGACCGCGCGGCGTCAAAAGTTGTTCGCGTCTATTTCTGGAAACAGCAGTAACCTCGAAAAAGATGATAGTTGATATTGGACAGGGAGAGAACGTGTTCAGAGAAGCAATCCCGATATTGTTACAAAAGAAGCCATCAAGACCCTCAAGCACGTGTAGTTATGGTTATTGGGCGAAGGGAGTGAGTGAGGAGTAGAATTGGAAACAAAAAAATATTTATTGTTGATACGAATAAAATGCATAAGATTCCTTATTTTATACATAAATACGAGTAGCTTTATAAATAAAGTGTTCGAATTATAAGTGTAAGGGAGTATATTTCAACCTGGTAGAATAAGCCGCTCCAGCGTTTTAACGTGAGAAACGGCTAGATGTGGGTTCAAATCCTGCTACTCCCATTTTTTTACTTATTTATGTTTTACGATTGACATACCATGTACGTATAATCTTTCTTGAGTAAGAAGCAACCTTCAACATTTGCATTTCTTTTTTAGCAACATATCTCGCTGCTTGACCTTCAAAAATTTTTACCGGTTCAGTTAGCGTCAGTTCTACATGAAAAATATAACTGGGAACACAGATAAATCTCCAGATTCTCAGAAACAATGTTACTTTGTTGACGGTAATCCCAAGCTCTTCCTGCAGTTCTCGCTTAATAGCAGTTTCTGCTCTCTCCCAGATTTTTATCTTGCCGCTTAGCAACGTCCATTTGTTGCCGTCGGGA
>JBBSXE010000078.1:0-6020 GCA_038045925.1 Nanobdellota archaeon | reverse complement strand
ATAACCTTCTGTCCAAAATTTGTCGCCCCATAACTTATGCTGAAAGAGATGCCAGTGATGCTTGCGCATCATGTAGCTGCTATAGCCCTCGGCATACTGCGCGATCTTCGGGATGCTGTAGTTCTTCCAGTTTGCCAAGAAGAGATGCCAATGGTCAGGTCCGCAGTCTTCCGCGAGCACAGCGATCTTCAACTGCTCAAGCTTTTCACACATATACTTGCGCGTGAGATTTTCAACCTCTTCATCACGAAAGATGTCTTTTCTATAGGCTGGGGTAATCTGCAGGTGCAGATTGCTTTCTCCGATTGTTGATGTAGTTCTCACTAGCTCTTGTGTCATATCGACCACCTCAGAAAGTTTTTAAGAAGTCAAAGGTCCTGCTACGCATGAGCTTTCAAGTCAGCAAACATCATGCTGACTTTTTTTCTTTAATTTTCAAGAAGAAATAGCTTTCGTTCAGGTGCGCTTGCCACCAGTCACAAACTGGATGGAAATCTGTTGATTATATGACTTTAGAAAATGCCGCACTGCTTCTCCTTTAGCCATACGTTCTTTTTCTTCCAATACCGCGTGACAAAATGCTAAATTGATGAGCGCTTTGTCAAACGCTTCTTGAACAAATTGTTTGTCTTTTCGCTGCAATGTCGCGCTGTAAGCCCATTCAATGTATTCATCAAACTGCTGTTTTAGCTTCGTTGTGCATGGAACATAAGAGGAGTGTGGGGCAGAAAAGACCTGACAGGTAGACACAGCCAACATATTGACACATGTGTGGCATAATCTCTATTGGCTAGGCTGATATACGTTTATTTTGTCCCACACCCGAGTAGCATAAACTATTTATACTCTTTCATCTTCCTCTTCTTTATTCAACTCCATTTGCGAGGTGCACCTATGCCAGACTGCGAAATGTGTGGGTATGAAAGTCGTTCTCTTCAGGACGTTATCGTGGAAGGAAGTATGCTGCGTGTGTGCGATCGCTGCACGACGTATGGAAAAATTGTTCATGTTACGCCTCCAAACGTTTTATTTTCTGACGGTGGAGAAAAACACATTCTTCCTTCTGTTGGAGAGATTATTATAGAAGACTATGGAGCTCGCATTAAATCAGGGCGCGAACAACAAAAATTGACCCAAGAGGAACTCGCTTCGCACGTTCAGGAAAAGCTTTCGATTATCCACAAACTCGAAGCTCATCAACAACCGCCGACACTTTCTCTCGCGCGAAAACTCGAAAAGTTATTGCACATTCAGCTTGTCGAACAGTACGCTTCTCCAGAGAAAAAATCCGGCAAGCTCAATCTCCATGACCATACGTTAACGATCGGTGATTTAATCAAAATTAAGGGACGCACGTGAAGTTTTATGCGCAAAAAAAAACTCGCTATCTTGCTCTCTCAACTTGAATCTTCGCGAACATACTCCGCCTCTCTTGAACAATATCCTACAGATCCTTCAGCCGCGGCAGATATTCTTTGGCATCTCGCTGACCACGAATCACTTTCTGAAAAAATTGTCGCTGACTTTGGCTGCGGCAACGGCATTCTCGGCATCGGAGCGCTTTTACTCGGCGCAAAAAAAGTCTTGTTTGTTGACATTGATTCCGCATCTTTGGATCTCGCGCGGAAGAATCTCAGGACTCTTGAAGCCATCACTAAAAAAGTTTTCACCGCTGATTTTTTCCAGAGTCCTATTACTTCATTTCACCATTCCGCGGATCTTGTGATCCAGAATCCGCCTTTTGGCGTTCAACGCGAGCACGCAGACAAGATGTTTTTGCTCGCAGCTTTTCGCTCTTCACCTTTGATTTACAGCCTTCATAAACTGGAAAGCAAGCAATTTCTTGACTCTTTTTCACGAGACCATGGCTATCATGCCGAGCTTCTGTTGACGTTTCATCTGCCTCTTCGGAGGACACAACGCTTTCACACTAAAAAACGGCATTTTGTCGATATCGGGCTTTGGCGCATCGAAAAGCTTAAAAAGATCTCCTGAGGACATTCGACTACCATGGAATTAAAGATCATTGAAGACGCCGCCCATCGCTTAAAATTTGAAATTGCTGGGGAAGAGCATACATTCTGCAACGCCCTTCGCAAGGAATTGTGGCAAGGAAAACATGTTGACATCGCAGGCTACATGATTGAGCATTCTCTTGTTTCAGAACCGGTTTTTACTGTTGAATCTGAAAAAGAAGATCCAAAAAAACTTCTCGCTGACGCAGTTGAACGACTGCAAAAAAAGAACAAAGAATTCCTCACTCTTTTCAAATCCCTCTAACCTTTCTTATATTTTCCTTTTATTTATCGCTTGGTGAAAAAAATGAGGTTGACCGCGCTGTTCCAAAAATTCTGGCATTTTCTCTGGCATGAAGACTCTTTGTTTTCGTGGATTGTCAATTTGATCTTGGCTTTTGTGCTTGTGAAATGGGTTATTTATCCGCTTATCGGACTTCTTTTTTCCACGTCGTATCCTATTGTCGCTGTTGTTTCCGGATCTATGGAGCATAACGGACTTTCCTTTGACCAATGGTGGGAACGCAATTCGTGGTATCAAGAACATGAAATTACTCAAGAAGCATTTGCCTCGTATTCTTTTTCCAATGGCTTTAACAAAGGAGACATTATGATCCTGCATGGTGCAGCACCTAAATCTATTAAAAGAGGCGACGTGCTTGTTTATGAAAATCCATTCTATCGCAATCCCATCATTCATCGGGTGGTGGAAATTCGCGAAAGTGATGGATCATTGACGTTCATTACAAAAGGAGATAACAATCCTGTGCCCGACCAACAACCTGTTACACCAGCGCAAATCACGCGGACAGGAAAAGCAATTTTGCGCATCCCTTATCTTGGATGGATCAAGATCGGATTCGCAAACCTCTTTGGAGGAATATAAACACCATGCTTTTTTGCCCCAAGTGCGGATCTCTTATTGTTCCTAAAAAAACAAAGACAACCGGCAATATTCGCCTCTCTTGCTCAAGCTGCTCTTATACAACCAATAAAAAAGAGCGCATTGTTCTGAAAGAAAAAACTGTTTTGAACAAAAAAGATGACATTGAAGTTGTTGATAAGCGCGTTGAAATACTGCCAAAAATCGCTGAGACTTGCCCGAAATGCAATTATCATACCGCGTACTATTGGCTCGTCCAAACACGCGCTGGCGATGAAGCAGAAACACGGTTTTTCAAGTGCGTGAAATGCAACCATACGTGGCGAAGGTATTAATTATAGTTTCCACTACCATAAACCATATAAAGTCTTTTTTCTGTGTCTACTCACGGGGGAAAAATGAAACTCACGCTTGAAGAACCAAAATTTTTTGTGGACTCTATCAACGTCATTTCTGAACTTGTGAATGATGTGCGCTTCACGCTGGATCAGGATAAAATGACTCTTGTCGCGATGGATCCCGCAAATGTCGCCATGATCATATTTCATCTCTTAAGCAGCGCATTTACCGAATACACGATTGACAAACCAACAACCCTCTCGATTAATCTTGACGCATTGAAATCTATTCTTCGCCGATCAAAGCCTTCAGACATCTTGACGATTACGCTTGATCAGGAAAAAAATCGTTTGCAAATCCAATTGAAGAGCGACGCGACGCGCACATTTAATCTCGCGTTGATCGATGTTGAGGAGAAAGAGCAAAAAATTCCCAACTTGACGTTTCCTGTCAAAATTGAAACACTTTCCTCAAAATTTGACGAGGCAATCCAAGATATGGACATTGTCGGCGATTCTGTCTCGCTTGTCGCGCAGAAAGGAACTTTTCTCATTGAAGCGCAGAGCAATCTGAATGACGCGAAAACTGAAATTCTGCAGGACAATGAAACGAAGATCACCGCGCAGACGAATGACGTTGTCCGGTCAAAATACTCGATTGAATACTTGAAAAAAATTATCCGCGCTGGAAAACTTTCTCACAAAGTGACGCTGCAGTTTAATAATGATTATCCGCTGAAGGCGGACTACTCTGTGAAGGATAAATTAAATTTCAGCGTTATTTTAGCTCCACGGGTTTCGAATGACTAGATTTGTTAAAACTAGTTTTCTGTTTCGTCATTTTTATTACTTTTAAATGATTGCAAATATTTATATATTCTTTCTAATTTTTTATTATATGCGTAACACAAATTTAATTTTGTTATTCTTTTTCGTATCTATTATCGTTCTCTCCTCATTTATCATAAGATTTCAACCAGAAAAAGATACTCTTCAAAAAATTTCCAGCACGCAACAATCTACAAATCAACTTGTTTCTCTTCTCGCTTCAGCAGGGGGGTAGTTCTAATTGCCCAGCAAAAACAGAATGTTGTTTGAAAGGCAGCACTCTTCGTGAAGGTATCCTTTTTTATTGTAAACTTCCTCGTGCTCCCATGTATGCAGTCTGGGGAACTTGCGTTTACTCTTGCACAGTCGATGATGAGTCTTGCGACAATCAAGATATCGACTTTACTGTAGGTGAAGGTGGATCAGCACCTCCGAACGAACCTTTACCGAAAATTGTTGTCGATACTGGATCAAATGGTGCGAGATATGGATCAGCAACCTTTGAAGGAGAATGTCCTGTTGTTGTTCAATAATAAAAAGGAGACTACTGCTCAAAAATGAACTCTTCGACAAAAACGTTCGTACTTGCTCTTTTTATAATCGGTGTCTCTTTTTCCGTTAGCTACTTGCAAGATTATGATACAACTACTGCGGGGAATGTCGTTTATGAACGAAAAACAATTCCGCGACCTGAACTTTATTCTTCATCCCCTCCCATTCCTGCATCATTGCCCTCTTGCTGTCGTTTGGGGTCTCGTCTAGAAGTTCCTGTCCCGGGAAATAGTTGTCTTGTTCAGATATATAATTGCAAAAATCAAGACCCTGTGTGTGACGGTCAAGATCCGACCTATACTGGTCCTGCAAATGAACCTGTTACTGTAGGAGGAAAAACACTTATACCTCCAGCTACACAACTTACGATCCCTATACCAATAGGTCAGGGTGGGCGTTTTAGTAAAGGGCCAAAAGTGCATATCTGCGTACAGCCGAATGAGTAACCAAACAGTTTTCTCTTTTTGTTTGGCGTGGCAGAAGAACTGAGAAAAATAACTGAAACTTATTTCTTTTTTAGGGCATCTCTTTTTCTTGCTCACTGAAATATTTTTCCCTGAGCTTGTTTATTTCATCCATGATCGGAATTTTAAGGCCGCGCTCTTCAAGTATGTCGAGCCGCTCTCCGATCCACGTGATCCATATTTTATTGCCAGACGATTGAATCTGGCTGTTGATCTCCCTGAGCATTGCTTTCCAGTCCACTTCCGACCTAGCCAAAGAAATACAGTCAGCAATATCTGCTTCTCGTTCTGTGAATGTTTTGAACATGAAAATATCTGTTGTGGAACATAAAAATACATTGATATTTTTTAGCCCTATACCCTTTGTCGATCTTTCTTTCATTCCTTCTGAAAGCATAAACCCTTTACATACTGTCTTTTGAAACAGATCAATTCTCCATTCTTCCTTGATAAACATTTGACTGATGTTTACTTTTTTGTATTCTGCTGTTGGGAGCTTGGCTACAAATCCCATATTCTTGAGCGTTTTTTCTGTAACGATAAACTCTCTCAATGAATCTACGACCAAATCAATATCTTTTGTTTCTACTTTTAATTTATGATATAGCATCACTGCTCCGCCTATTACGTAAAGATTTACCTTTTCATTCAGTGTTTTGTCAATTTCTTCAAATAATCCTATCAATTGTTCAAATTTTGATATCATACACATCAGCCCTGTCCTTTATTTCAGCGAGACGAGGATAATAGTTTATTCTTTCACCATTCAGAACATTTTTGATATTATTGATGATGTCGTGCTTAATCTTTGCAAGCTCTTTTTTGTGTTTGAGATAAAAGAGTGCGATCAAGATTATATCTCTGGCGTCTCCTTCTTTTTCAACACGATACAACGAATGTAAAAATACTTCTTGTTTTGTCAGCTTCTTTTTTGGGAGAT
>JBBSXE010000077.1:0-1583 GCA_038045925.1 Nanobdellota archaeon | reverse complement strand
GAAGGCTAGAAATTAGTTTTAGCTCATGGCAACTTCAGAAAGCTGAATAATTACAATAAAAGCAAATATTTTTATAACCTTAAAAAGAAGAAACTCTCATGTTTCAAGGCATTGATCCAAAGATGATGAAGCAGGCCATGAAAAAAATGGGCATGCAGCAGGAAGATATTGAGGCAACAGAAGTCATCATTAAAACAACAGACAAGGAAATTCTCATTAGAAATCCGCACGTTGCGAAAGTAAAGATGATGGGTCAAGAGTCATTTCAGATTACCGGCGATGTCGAAGAGCGAGAACAACAATCCTTCACCGAAGACGATGTAAAAACAGTCGCAGCGCAGGCATCAGTCTCAGAAAAAGAAGCGCGAGAAGCCCTGGAAAAAAACAATGGCGATTTAGCGGCCGCGATTCTTGCGTTAAAAGAAAAATAAAAATTCACAACGTATTCTCAAAGAGAGTCTAAGAAGCAGGACAATCCGCGACATACGCGTCAAAAGGCCCGCCACAGAACTGACATGGATTATCTGCTTTTGTATGTAAAGTATAATAGAATAACAAAAAAAGAAGTAAAGTGTACAAATTACATCTTCGCTTTCGCGAGACCAATGCGCTCATTTGAACCAATCTCTTGAATGTTCGCAGCGAAGTAATAAACCCACCATTCATTATTGTGGAGTTCAGCAGAAGGCGCAATAACATGACCACTATCCCATGCGCCCGCAGGCCCAAGAGGGATGATTGGATTGTTGGGGTTCTTTGTCCATGTAATGCCATCCCATGAAAATGCATGTCCAATTCCTTGTGGCGTTCTTTTACCCTTTTCTTGATCCCATTTATAGCCTCCATAGAAAAGGTGATATCCTCCACGAGGGTCAGGCTGCACGTCAGACATAGCAACTGCCCAATCATCCCAAGAACCTGGAGAACCGCGCTCGAAAACAGGAGTTGGGTGCTTGATCCAAGTAACACCATTGTCAAAGGAGACGGCAACGCCGATCGCATGACCAGTCCTATACCCTCCGCTTGGCGGATATAGCCCAGAGCCATAATACCATGCAACGAGAGCACCATTAATCTTATGGAGACTCGGTTCACCTGTCCCTCCGAAGAGGGCCAATCGATAGGTACTAGGGTCACTCTCCACAATTGGCTGAGGATTTGTTTCTGATTTTGGGAATGGCATGAGCCATGGCCCTTCCCATTTCTGGTCTCCTCGAATAACTACTTTATCTCCTGTCCATGGTCCCTCCGGGCGGGAAGCTGTGGAGAATACAATAGCGTGTGTTTGACCAAGAGTTTCGTAATCTCCAGGATAAACCATGCGAAGTGCAATCCATTTATTGGAGTCAGAGTCAAAGATAGCAGAAAAAGTGTCTGTACCAGAGTGATCACTGTCAGTTGAAAGCGATCCGGGAATAACTGCTTTTACCGGTGTTCCTGAAAACGTCATGCCATCTTGAGACGTAAGATACCATGTTGTTGTTTTGCTTTTTTCACCATACAGAATTGGTCGGTTGAACCAGAAGTGAAGTTTTCCCGTTGTTTGATCAAAAAGCGCATGCGGATCTGTAGCCATATCTCCA
>JBBSXE010000076.1:10854-17350 GCA_038045925.1 Nanobdellota archaeon | reverse complement strand
ACTATATAAATCTTTCTTTTTTAACTATTATGAAGTAATTACAAATAAGAGATAATATTTAAGCGCTTTGCTATATCCAGAAAATATGATAAAAGCTATAATTTTTGACGCAGGCGAAGTAGTTTATTATAGAGATGAAGAAACTTTAAAGCCTATACTTGATTTTTTTAAGGATAATAGAATCAGAGTTTCTGCAAAACAGTTTATCGAAGCATACGATAAGCACGCATTAGAGGTTTATAAGGGCAAGATTTCAAAAGATAGGCATCTTGAGACAATGCTTGAGTTTCTTAAAATAGATTTTGATGTTCCTTTCTTCAATAAATTTGCTGAAATTTTCAGAAAAAGCTTTTCAAATATTAAGATTAATAAAAGGGCATCTGAAACATTTGAAAAGATAAAATCTTTGGGCATAAAGATAGGCATTTTGACAGATACTGTAACTACCGAAGAGAAAAAATGGGAGTGGCTCAAAAAAATAAATGCGGCGCGGTTTATTGATGCGGTCATTTGTTCCAGCGTGACAGGGCATACAAAGGACGAAAAGGAAGCTTATGAAGCAGTATTGCAAAAGCTGAAACTAAATAAAGAAGATGTAATTTTTGTTGGGCATAAAAAATATGAGATGCAAGGCGCTAAACTTGCGCATATAAAGTCAGTTTCTTTGGAAAAAGATGCTGGAGGGGATCATTATATAATTGATATCTCAGAAGTTTTAAATTTGATAAATGCTCCAAAAAATAAGAATTCTCCAATCTTTCCGATCTGACACATGAATCTGGCAAAAAAATCGAGAACGCGATGACCACATTTCTTTTTCATGTTGATATATGATCATTCACCTCAAAATCAACGGCACACAATCTTTTTAAACAACTGCACCTTTCTTTTTTATGGAAAAGAGGTTTGTCTATGTCTTTTTTGAAAAGCAAAGCGCTGTTCATGATTATTGTTTTACTTATCGCGCTCTTTACTATCAGCAATCTGCAACCTGTTGACGCGCGGCAAAACGCGTGCTGCGAGAAAACAACGGCAGGACAATACTGTCAATATACCGCGCTGAAAAGTTGCGACACCGCTTATCAGACTTCGCCGACA
The DNA here is from genome assembly GCA_038045925.1 of Nanobdellota archaeon. Lineage (GTDB taxonomy): Archaea > Nanobdellota > Nanobdellia > SCGC-AAA011-G17 > UBA489 > UBA489. The sequence goes on along the minus strand of JBBSXE010000076.1, from coordinate 16,252 downwards.
AAGTGCGAGCAAACTTCCTTCTGCCAACCTGTCTGCTGCATCACACCGCAAGACGGACTCTGCTATACGCAAACGGGAGCTAGCCAATGCGCTATGAACGGAGGAGTTGTTGACGCGCAAAATCCGAATTGCAATACGCAACAATGCGCGAAAGGATGCTGCACCATCGGCAATTCTTATTTTTTAACAACAGAAACTGCCTGCAAGATACAAGTAAAACAATATCCGAATTTAGATCCGAATTCCGTCTTTGACAGCTCTGTGACTGATGAGCAGACATGCGTTGATAAAGGGAGGCAGCAAGACCAAGGATGTTGCGTTTCTGGACAAAGTTGCATCTTTACATCCCGCGGACAATGCCAAGGAACGTTCAATCATAATGTTTTTTGCAGCGATGCCACACTTTCCTGCGGATGCAAGGCGCAATCAAAAAAAGTCTGCATTGCGGGACAAGATGATGTGTATTGGGTTGACAGCTGCGGCAATCAAGAATCTGTCGCGGAAGACTGCGATTATTCGCAAGGAACATTATGCCAAGAAAATAATGGCGCCGCTTTTTGCAAGAGCGTTGACTGCGCGGCGACTGTCGCTATTCCTAATAATGTTCATGATCCTAAGATTGGTGTTGGAAGTTCACGAAAAAACGGTGAGGCTTGGTGCAGCTATGAAAGCCCCGCAGGAGACTGGCTTGACCGACCGGGGAGCAGGCATTATCGGCACGTGTGCGTGAACGGACAAGAACTTGTTTCTGAATGCAGGCAATTTCGCGAAGATGTTTGTGTGCAAGTCATCGCCGCGAACGGCATCAGCACCGCGAATTGCATACCACAAATTGAAAATTCACTGCTTAATTCCAACATCACGACAGTGCCTCAAGGACAAAAATTCTGGGATGGCAGCAACAAAGACCAATGCAACACCGGTACTGTTTCTTGTACTGTTATCTGGGCGAAAAAAAACAATCTCGATGATTGGGACTGCGAAGCAAACTGCGCATGCGAACGGCTTGACCATGTTGACACTGTCGCAAAATCCCGCGTCTGCCAAAGCAGAGGAGACTGCGGGGCAGATATGAATGTTCTTGGCAAACAAACTACTGGCGGACTTCAAGTGACATGGACTGGCAATAGCCGTGGAGCGCGACCAACACAAGTTACTTCTGAGTTTTGGAACAATATCAGCGTTCTTGGTGTTTTTGGCGGTCTGCTCGGTGTTCAACGAATTATTAATGACACACTCGCTTCTTCGGTTTCTGGCGTTGAAACTGCTTCAATGCAGCCTGCACTTCTTGGATTAGCCATGGCATATCTTGTTCTTGCTATCGTAACTACTTATGCCGTGCTCTCTGGAGCTACTTCTGGAATACTCCTCGCTTTAGCTGCAGGCGGAGCTGCTGTACCTGTTGTCGGATGGATTCTTGCTGCCCTCGCTATCATTGTTGCTATTCTTCTTGGCGGAGGAAAAACCGCAACAAAGACGGTAACGGTTGCTTGCGAACCATGGACCGCACCAACTGGCGGCGATGATTGCAGTAAATGCGGCGACGATGCCCGCTATCAAACGAGCAACTATGCTTATCCAGTTACTTGCGATGAATACCGTTGCAAAAGCTTGGGAACTGCCTGCGAGCTTGTCAATGAAGGAACACTGCAATCAGCGTGCATTGATGTATATCCCAACGATGTCACGCATCCTACAATCACGCCATGGCCAGAAGTTCTGCCGAACGGATACACTTCACAACCAACTCCACAAGGTTATCTTATTCAACCTGATGTTCCCGCGTTTACTCCGCTCCGGTTCGGCATCCATACTGATGAAATGGCGAAGTGTAAACTCGAGACGAATCATACGAATTCCTTTGATGAAATGATGTCTTCCTTCGGCACCAGTATTTATGCTCTTGACCACAACATTACCCTTCTTCTTCCTGGTGGATCTGACTATACCTATTACACTCGCTGCCAAGACAAAAAAGGCAACAGCAATATCGCCGAATATACTATTCAATTTCGCACACAACAAGAACCAGATCTTCAGCCACCTTTAATTGAGGGGACAAATCCTGTTGATGGAACATTTATCGCGGCGAACGCGAACCAGACGCAGTTTACATTATTTTTGAATGAACCCGCGGATACGTGCCAATGGAGCACACAAGACCAAGATATCGCTACAATGCCTGCGCAAAACGTTTTTCTCTGCGACAGCTTAACTCCGCAACCCACAACACTCGTTTCTTACACCTGCATTGGATTGCTGACGGGCATTCAGCAGAATACTGACAATACTTTTTACTCCCGCTGCAGAGATTTAGCAGGCAATGAACAACAACAAAGCACGCGCGTCACATTGAAGGGAAGTTTGCCTCTCACGATATCTTCAGCTGAACCGAGCGGAGAACTCTTTACTTCATCTCCACAACTTCAGGTTGTTACTGCTGGCGGAGCGGAGCAAGGAAAATCAAAATGCACGTATCAAACCGGCGGTTATTCCGCTGTGCAATTTCTTTCTACAGACTCCGCGACACATACACAACCTTTACAAGATCTGCAAAGCGGCAGCTATACTTACACTATCCAGTGCGCGGATGTCGCAGGCAATACCGCGTCTCAATCCAGTACATTCACTATTTCTGTTGATACTGACGCGCCAACTATTCTCAACCTCTATTCTGACGGAGCAGCTCTGTATTTGTCCACTGATGAAAGCGCGACCTGCAGCTACTCTTCAACAGCATCTTCTTTTTCTTTTGACCAAGGAAGAATTATGGGTGGGGCTGGAAGCAACAAACATACTTTATCTCTTCAAGAAAAGAAATATTATATCCAATGCCGAGATCAATTCCAGAATACGTTCGCTCCTATCACTGTTTATGTTTGATTTATTTCTTGTTTTTTTTTGATTATAAGGCGCTCTTTGTATTGATCTTCGATTGCACGTACATCAAACTTCTTTTTCCAATTTATCTTTTTCGCAATCATTTCAAATTCTTTTATTATATCTCGCTGTTTTTTGTCATACTCTTTACTTTTTTTTACTTTCGTTCTTACATACTTCGATTTTAGGACTTAGATTCGATCTTTTTTCATTTTTGTTTTCAATTTTTCACCATATCTTTCTTTTTTATGATACCATAATGTTTAAATAACTCTTACACTCACAAAACATAAGAAAAGAGGACGATTTTCATGCATGGAAAAAAAAGAGGTCAAGCAACACCATTTGTTATCGCAGGTCTTGTTATTTTTATTCTTGTTGTTTTGCTCTTTTATCTTCGCGGCTCCCTCTTTCTTGGGACTGTCACGCTGGAAACTCTGCAAGATACGCTTTCTAATATCGACGCTCATGTCGACAAGTGCGTGCACCAGGTTGGCGATGAGCCTATTCGGCGGATTGGACTTCAAGGAGGTCATCTCTCTTTAGCGGAAGATACCTTTCGTAAATACAACGATATTTCTATCAGCTATCTCTGCTACAACCGAGATAATGATCCTCGTTGCTATAACCGCATGCTGACTGTTGATGAGATGGAACGGGAACTTTCTCAAGCGATTCAGCAAGGATTGAAAACCTGCGTGAATGTAAAAAAATTCACCCGCGGTCTTGACGCGCAGATAGGATCTTTTACTGTCGCAACAGATATTGGTCAGGATGTTGTCACTGTTCTTGTGACGATGCCAGTTGTTCTGAAAAAAGGAGAACTGCGCGCAGCACAAGACAAGTTCACCGCATCTTTTTCGTATCCTCTTGGACGACTCTATCAGGTCAATCAAGACATCATTACTATTGAAACCATCGCCGGAGAATTTGAACAATTGAGTTACATGCTCAGCCATCAAGGGCAATATATCATTGAAAAGAAGAAACCGTATCCTGACAAACTGTATATTTTAACGACGAAAGACAGCCCTTACATTTTTCAATTTTTTGTTCAGGGAGAACCCAGTGTATGAAACGCCTCTTCGCGCTTTTTGAAATATTTTTGATACTCGCATCGATTTTTTCAGTCGCGAGTCTTGCGCCTCCACTCGCCACAGCACAACAACAGACGCAACAACAACAGAAAGTTTGCTGCGAAGAAGCAATAACTGGAGAACATTGCCAATATATCGACCAGAACCAATGCAAGCCTGGAAAATTACAAGCAGCCGCGAGCTGCGACCAAACAAGTTTTTGCAAGTTGGGATGCGGATTTGACAGCACGAGCGGACAATGTTTCGCGAATACACCAAAATCTTCCTGCCAATCACAAGGAGGATGCACGTGGTCTGATTCACCGAGCTGCGACATTCCTCAATGCCAGCGAGGCTGCTGTGTTTTGAACAATCAATGCAGCTTTACGACACAAATCCAGTGCAAACAAGTTACCTCACAATTCGCCGCGATTAATATGACGTTTGATGAAACGATCACTGATGAATTTACTTGTATCAACCAATGCCGCAGTTTTGAACGAGGAGCATGCGTGCAGTCTGATGGGGGCTGCACCTTTACCACGAGAAACGCCTGTGGCGTTCAAGCAACACAAATCACTAACTCAACCGGACCAAAAACCGGATTTTATCCCAATCGGCTCTGCAGCAATCCTTTATTAGGAACTGAATGCGCCGCCCAACAATACACCGGCTGTGTCGCTGACCGCGATGAAGTCTACTGGTTTGACAGCTGCGGCAATCCTGAAAATATTTACAGCGCGGATAAACGGGGAAGCTATAACGACGGATTTATTCTTGACAAAACGCAAAGCTGCAATCCAAGCAACAATAACTTGAACAGTGTGAGCTGCGGCAACTGCCAGTTTGCGCAAGGAACCTTATGTGGAAAAGCGCCAAGCACTGTCAATCCAACCTCTGGCGATTACACGTGCATTGATTTAAGCTGCAATCAACTGACTGTTTCACCAACAAGCCCCGCTTCTCAAACTGGAACAAAAAAATTAGGAGAAAGCTGGTGCGCCTATGATGGGGCTCCTGGATTTGGGCGAGATTTTGTTGGCAGCAGACATTATCGACGACTCTGCATCAACGGACAGGAATTAACTGAACCATGCAAAGATTATCGGGAAGAAGTTTGCGTGCAAGGCGTGCAGGGACAACCTCCTTTACCAACACAACAATCGTTTCAAGTAACACAGGGAAATTATGTTGAATCGCTCTGTCGATCGAACAGGCATAGCAGTTGCACCACTACTTTGAATCAACTTGACTGCGAAAATGTGCAGAGCAGAGATTGCTATTGGATTGGTGAGAAAAAACAAACTGAGGAAGATCAGCGTGCAAATAAAAATGGCAAGTGCGTTCCTCTTGTTTCTCCCGGCTTAAAATTCTGGCCAGACCAAAGTGTTGGCGCGACTTCGACGCTTGATCCGAAGGCAACGTGCAACGCAGGCAATCAA
>JBBSXE010000076.1:0-10754 GCA_038045925.1 Nanobdellota archaeon | reverse complement strand
TTTTTTAAACAAGCTGCTCCCGGATTGATTATTATTGGAGCAACTACTGTCGGAACTGTTATTGCATTTAGCAGCACTCTTGGTTATGGAAGCCTTGGTATTTTAGAAGCAGCTGGGCAAGGATTTCTTTCTGGATTTAACGGGTTCTTTGGATTGGAAGCAACATTTACTGAAACGACGTATGGGCAAGTCGCTGCGAGAAGCTTTACAGACTTTGTCGCACCAAAAGTAGGCGAACAGATTATAGAAAACTCAGTTGTTGAATTAGCGTCTGGAAGCACCTATAAATTTCCAGGAAGCCTCTATAACAGTGTCGTTTCTCAATTACCAGCTCCTGTAAGCGGCGATGTTCCTGCCGGAATAAACGTACTTTCGGATGGAGGCTTTGAATTAACTCTTTCTTCAGCAGATAAACCAGTGACTCTTGTTGCACCAGATGGAATGATTGCACAACAGGGAATGACTACCACTCCACAAGTAGGTTTTTTTGGGCAAGCACTTCAGCTCCTTAATACACTCGCATGGATTTACACAATCTATTCTCTCCTTGACGTTCTCTTGGCAGATACTAAAACTGAAGTTATTACGATCACCTGTAACCCGTGGACTGCGCCAACTGGCGGAGGCAACTGCGGATCGTGTAGCGAAGACGGAAAAGAATGCAGCGAATATCGTTGTAAAAGTCTCGGACAGAATTGTAAACTTTTGAATCCTGGAACGAAGAAAGAAGCATGTGTTGATAGCAATCCGAATGATGCTACTTCTCCTATTATTGCTGCAGATCAAACTGCGTTGAATAAAGGTTATACTCTCACTGAGGTGAAGGGTCAAGGATTTATGGTAAACCAGCAGATTGCACCGTTTACTCCAGTCTCTCTTGGCATTACGACGAATGAATACGCACAATGCAAGTTCAGCCTCGAGCCGACGAAAACATTTGATCAGATGACCAATACTTTTGGTAGCGGCGTTTTTGATTTGGCCCATAGCATGACTTTCAGCCTGCCGTCAATTCTTGCGCAACAGGACGCGTTGAAGCTGACGAATGGCGGAAGCTACACACTCTATATGCGCTGCCAAGATGGCAACGGCAATAAAAACAACAAACCATACTATATTAAGTTCGCTATCAAGCCTGGACCAGATTATACTGCGCCTGTTATTGAGGCAACCAGCATTGTCAACGGCGCGTTTGTGCCAGCAGGCGTGAACACTACTGCTTTGACAATTTATACGAATGAACCGAGCCAATGCAAGTGGGATGATATTGATCAAGATTTTGCTCAGATGACCAATTCCTTTGCTTGCACGCAATCACAACTACCTACAACGTCAATTTATTATGGATTGTATGACTGCACCACTATCCTGGCGAATATTCAAACGAGCAAGAATAATTTGTACTACTTCCGCTGCCAAGACAAAGCAAATAATGTGAATAGCCAAAGCTATATCTATTCTCTCCAGGGAACTGAACCTCTTCTGCTGACAAGCATTACGCCGCAGCCAGGTGCGCAGTTTTTTGTCGCTGACGTCACTCTCCGCGCTGTGACCTCAAAAGGAGCGCTTGCTGGACAAGCCACCTGCGGCTACAGCTTCGTTGATAACAATCCGAGCAACGCAATTACGTTCTTAACCACAAATTCAAGCGTGCATGAGCAGCAGTTCCAAGGATTACTTCCTGGATTCTACAATACCTATCTTACGTGCGCGGATGTTGCTGGCAATCTTGCGCAAGGACAGACAAACTTTACTGTTTCCATTGATACGCAAGGGCCTTTAATTACCAATGTTTATACCCAAGGAACGCTGTTACATCTCTCAACAGATGAAATCAGCAGCTGCGAGTTTTCAACAACGGGAAGCTTCTCCTATGGAAAGGGAACTCCGATGACTGGCGCTGGAACAACAGAACATGAAACAACACTAGACAGCTCACTCTACTATATTGTCTGCCGCGATCAGTTTACGAATGACGCGTCCTACAAAATCTTTGTTTAGATATTCTCACGATGAAACGAGGCGTCAGCAATCTTGTCTTTATTTTTCTTTTCGCACTTATTTTGATGGCATTGATTCTTGCCTTTGGCATTAAGAGTTTTATGGGGGTAAAGGAGGCTGCTGACCTTGTTGAACTCCTGACGTTTGAGAAGAATGTCAATACAGCTGTCCAACAATACTATTCTTTTGACGCTGGCAGCAGCGCGGAAAAAACATTCGCTGTTCCTTCCAAGATTACATCTGTCTGTTTTTTTGATCCCATCCAACCTCTTACAACTCGCGGACTTGATTCACAGCTTGATTTTTTTCTCCGGGAAAACAAAAAAGATACGTTCTACACTTTGCCGCTTGATGCTTTTCCCAATCCTGCGCCAGATTTTCTTATTCAACACATTACTGTTGATCCTTCCGCGAATCCTCTTTGCATTCCAACGAAGGGAAAACTTTCTGTTGTTTTAGAAACTGTCGCGCGCAATAATAATATTTTTGTTCAGGTGACACGAGCGTCCTCATGACACGATTATTCAAACGCGGCTTTGAAGCGCATCTCTTTGTGTGGATCTTTGCTGTTGTTGCCGGCACGTTGATTCTTCTTTTTTTTATCCGCTTGTCTTTTCGGCACATCGACACGGAAAATCTGCTGGAAGATCGCACGTTTATTTTTGATTTTGAACAGCAGTTGCGCGCGTTGAGCACGAGTGAGAGTGTCAGCAAAGTTCTCTCTTTCCGCCAACCTGTTACTTTACGATTTGACTGCGACTTTATCATCGGCAAAACATACCAACGGAAAACACAGGATTTTCTTTTTACTCCTTCCAAACTTCAGGGAGCATCTTTTCCTGTCTGGACACATCCCTGGGAATTTCCTTTTCCCATCGCTTCTTTTTTTTATATACTCGATAAAAAAACAAAAATTGTTCTTATTTATGACGAGCAGAGCGCTTCGTTTGTTGAGAACATCGCTTTCCCTCCTTCTTTTGGCATCACTCTTTTGAAGATTCAAGACTTTGATTCCGAAGAACTGGCAGATTCGCTTTCCTCATTTTCTACACTGCATCTTGTTTTTTTCGCTGATTATCGAGCTATTTCTAATCTTTTTGACATCTTTTTAACTCAATCGTTGCACGTTGTTCGCGTTGATCTTATCCAGCAGACTCTTACACTTTTTGATCGACAATCACAAACTTCCACCGCTTACTTTGGTGATAGCATGCTCCTTGGCGCATTTTTTGCTCCGCAGTCGTATGTTTGCCTTCAAGAACGAGCAGTTGAACGATTTTTTGATTTTGTACATCTCTATGAACAGAAAGCTGGATTACTGGCAGGAAAATTAGCAACGCGACCGGAATGCCAAGCTCCTCTTTTGCAGGCACAGACTTTTCTTCAGTCTATACGACAACAACAAATAGCAGACCTGATTCCCGCAATTGCCGTGAGCATCACTGAAACTAATCGACAGCTCCTCTCCTATGACTGCCCTGCCCTCTATTAATGGAACGAAGAAGAAAGGACAAGTTTCTTTTAATGAGAGTTTTCTTGTCTTGTTTATTATTATTCTGCTTCTTTTTCTCGGTGTTTACCTCTATTACAAGTACTCTTTCAGCAGGATTTCGACGCTTGCAACAACAGTAAGCGAGGAGGAAGCAACTGTTTTGCTTGCCAGCGTTTTGCAACTGCCAGAACTGCGATGCACACATGATCTCTGTTTGAACACTGCGCATTTTCTGCCGTTTACGAATCTTGTTCAGCAGCAATCTTCTTTTTACCAGCAACTTTTTGGCTACAAATCGATACGCGTGGAGCAACTCTATCCACAACCATCAACCAAAAACCGATGCATACTTTCTTTGTACCGGCAACTTGATTATCCTGAGAACTGCAATCACTGGATTCTCTATGAACGCAAACCATCAAAAATAAAGAGACAATCCACTCTTTCGACATATACAACTCTCTTTTATCCTGAATCAAATACTTATCGTTTGGGAAGGCTTTCGATCACTTTGTATGGAGAAAAACCATGAATTTTGGCAAAACATCCTCTCGTGGACAAGCAGAAGTTGTTGGATTATTAGTTATTGTTCTCCTTCTTCTCTTTATTGGTGTTATTTTTCTCCGATTTTACCTTTTGGATTCAGGAGCATCTCTTTCCTCGACGCGACAACACTTGGACGCGCAACATCTGTTACAAGGGATAATTCATCTTGATTACTCTGGAAAACCTTTTGCTGTAGCGGTTGCAGACTGTCACCTTGATCCATCTTTCTGCTTCGCATTTACTAATATCCTTACTGACATTTTTACTACAGTTTTACGACCTGGAACAACCTATCAATTTATGGTTCTTGCTGAGGAAGACGTTGTTTTACGCATCGGAACTTGTGAACGCGGCATTGTCAGCACGTCAACTGTTTCTGTCGCAGATACCTTTTATGATCTCCGTCTTCGCCTGTGTTGAGCTGATATTTTTTACTTCTCAGTGAACCATCTTCTTTATAAATTCCAGCTTCCTTCTTCTGGCATAGACATTGAAAAACCTACACTATTTAGCGGAAATCGTGGATAATATCGTTGAATGGTCTCTTATTTATATACTGGAGACTCTAAATGTTTATAAATCTCGGATTTCCCTTACTGTGTACGAAGAAAAGAGCATCAACACTCGATGATGAGTGTTTATGTTAAACCGTATCAATGAAATCGCACAACGGAGGTGTATTTTACATGCAACGGTTACGAACAGCTATAAAACGTATAACTGCAGTTGGTGCAGGATTTGCCATGGCAGGAGCTTCTATGATGGGCGCTCTCGCAGCAAATGATTTAGGAATGTATCCTTTTCCTTTTGTTGATAAGGGTAAATTTGATGCAAGTACAGCACTTGTTGTTGGTGAGAAAGCAGCAGCATCTGATACTTTAGGCGCAGTTGATATTGCGCGACAACTTCAATTTGACAGCAAAGTGTGCACGCCGAGCAAAGGTTCTAGTGGCGGTGTCAGCATTTCTGGAGATTCGTATGAAATTGGAAGTTCGTCAGATCTTTTAGAACTTCGAGAAAATGTCGGTAACGTTCGTGAAACAGTTACTGAGACAGAGCTCGATGGATTAAAGGGAGGAATTGTTACAACAAACGAAGGAACAACAGAGTTTAATCAATACCTTCGATTCAGCAGACTCAACTCCACTGGTCAAGAGTCTCTTGTTTCTCCGCAAGTAAACTTTACTAAAAATGATGGTCCTAGCGACGATGTTGGAGACTGGCTGTTTGTTGCAGAAGGATCAAACGCAAATCAAGCATTCTTTGAATATGAACTTGAATTTGAAGATGGCCTTGAATCCGACGTTGTGAGCAAAAAACTTGATGATCTTGAAGATGAAGAGATCATTATGTTGGGAACAACCTACACATTTGTTGACACAAATATCGACACAGCCTTAGATGATATCACTGTTGAACTTCTCGGAGGAGCAATTTATGATATCCTTGAAGAAGGAGAAGAGAAAACGTACACGTTGAATGGCAAAGAATACAAAGTTGAAGTGATGATTGTTGAAGACACAACGCCTGCAACAGTAACCTTCAATATCAATGGAGAAGTTACTGATCAGCTTGTTGACGGAGAAACAGAAATCTTGAAAGATGGAACTCTTATGGGTATTTCTGATATAATCCTCAATGAAGCAGGCGAAGCTGGACTTGGCGATATTGTTGAGCTCTATTTAGGCGCAACAAAACTCGAACTCAGAGATACAAATTACTCTGATTCAGAAACGGCAAGTTCCACAGCTCTCGGTTTTTATCAAGGAGTTGAAATTGATGAAGAAACAATCGAAGATGCTCATATCCAAATTAAAGGAACTGAATTGAGCAGCGGTTCGAAATTTGAAATCGTTACGATAAAATATCGCCTTACTGCTGACGCATTGCCTGGCTATCGGGATGTCTATGTGGCTCCAGGAAAAGGAGTACGCGAGTACTTAGATGAACCTCAAGGCATGCTTGGATTAGCTTGGGATCTTCGTTATGAAGGCTTGGATGACACAGGGGTCAGTTTAGTCAAACTTGATCCTCAAGGAGATGAGGCATACACGCTTGAATTTGAAAACATCAAGGGAGAGATCTATAAAATTCCCTACATTACCAATGAGAATGGTAATTTCAAATATGGTGACGACAACGATGATCTTGTGTTTATAGAAGCGAACTTCACTGAAAGCAAAAATGCAACAGATACCGCAAATGCAACCTTAAATGTTGTGACAGGGGCGTCTGAAGCTTTTAATATCGGGCTTCGTGACTACTTTGTTGTTAGTGATGTACGAAAAAACACTGCCGCTACTCAATCAGGAGATGACAGCGAAGGTTTTGATAATACAGCTATCAGCTCTGTTATTCGCTACAACTCTATTGACACCTCAAACCGAAAACTCAGCTTTGACGATCCTGCAACGGGAACGAAAGAGTTCACGTATGAATCTCTTGCGGGAGCATCCGCTACGTTCCTTGGAAAGGCAAGTCTCGTCTTTCATGGAAACACCTATATCGCTTATATAGGAAATGTCACTGAAAAAGGCGGAGATAATCCTCTTGCTGTCGATATGGATGGAGATGGTGACATTCTTGGAACAGAGATCAGAATCACTTTGAATGGTGGTGGAATCCTTGATCTTGGTTCTTCAGTGTCATCAGCAGGTGGAAACTATACGATGAACGGTAACGCTACTCAAACGACGTACGCACAGACATGGAGTAATACAGGATATAGAATCATAGCTGCAACAGCTGGTTTCAATATTACCACGTTGTCTGAAGACTTTGATGAAAGTAAACCCTCTTCATCAGCAGCGACAGGATCCGCAAACGACAATTTCAACATCAATATTACGACAAGGACGAACAATGAAATAGGGATCGGCAAGTCGACTTCAAGCGTTCAACTCAATGAACCTGACGACGACGACGATAACTCTTATGGTATGAGTGACTATGGTATTCTGATTAATCTCTTTGATCCATCAGGATCAAGTGAAGCAGAGACCCTTACTGTCCAATACCCTCTGTCTCAGCGTGGAGCACGCGTCTTTGTCACGACGGGAAACACTCAGACAACCAAGACCAGTTCTGGAGAAGTTTGTACTGTTGCAGACATCCAACTGAACAATGTTTTAGACAGTGAAGTACGAGATCCAACGCAACACAACTTAATCGTTGTTGGCGGACCATGTGCAAATACTGTCACATCAGACTTGTTCATGGCATGTCCAGAGTGGACAAACAAAGCTGGTGAAGGTGTTCTCCAGATGATCGCGAACGGTGACAATGTCGCTATGTTAGTTGCTGGAACAAATGCTGCTGATACAAGATTAGCATCAAAGGTTATCGCAAACTACGGTGACTACACTACTGATCTCACTGGTAAGGACAAAGTCATGGTTAGCGGATCAAGCGTCAGTGACGTTAAACTCGCTTAAACCTTTCTTTTTTTATTTTTCTTTTTTTTTAAAACTCATTTACGTTAAGTTTCTTATCTTCATTCTCTGATGCGCTCCAAAATTATACCTACAAGAAACAATTTTTTCAGAGATTGCGCAACACGAGTTTTTATCGTATCCTCTCATCTGTATATAATAAAAATATCTGTCGAAATAGGGATGAAGTAATTTCGGGATACTACACAACTTTTTTACCACCATAATCTTTATAAACAAACTTTCTAACCTTCATTTTGATTTTTATGATCGTCGGCTTTCACTTTACTAAAATCCATATCGAGCAACATTCTCCTCTCAAAGGAAAGGTGAGTGTCAACAATAACATCGATATTTCTCGACTTACTGAACATGATTATAGCCTCAAAACCAAGCAAAAAACCTTGAATTTTCACTTTGTTTTCACTGTTGATTATCGAACCAATATTGGTCAAATAGCTCTCGAAGGAGATGTTCTTTACCTTGCCGATGAACAACGCGTGAAACAGATTTTACAGCAGTGGAAATCAAAAAAGAAACTGCCTCCTGAAGAATCAACTCTTATCTTGAATACTGTTCTTACCCGCTGCAATATTAAGGCTTTGGAGCTTTCTCAGGAACTCAATTTACCGCCTCATCTGCCGCTTCCTAAAGTAAATTTTCAAACACAGTCTTTGGCAGAAAACTATATTGGATAAATTCACTTTGTTCTTTTTCCCATGAAGACGAAACAACCACGATTTGCAGATCAGCAAGCCCGCACATCGAAGAAAAAACTCTTTTTACCGATATTTCTTGGATCCATCATGATTTTCAGCGTGTTTGCCATTATTTTCAGCAGTCCGCAAGATACTTCTGTTCAAGATTCTTCAACGCAAGAATATGCCGGCGTTTTATTCAAACAACAAGGAACGAGCTGGTCTGCTTCTGTCAATAATAAGGCTTTACTGCTCCGTTATAATCCTCTTGACGTGAGCTCTTCATTTTCTGAACTTCTTGATTTGTCTCCTTTGCAAACTCTCTTTACTGCGTCCAAAATATACCTTACCGTGATGCCTGGAGAACAGGTTCAATTACCTCTCCAAGAGCTTTATACCAATCTTAAACCATTTACGCCGAACCTTTTTTTGGCATGCGGTCAAGAAGGACCTGGATGTGAAAATTTGCCCTTAAAAACCTGCAGCGACGCGACGTCGACAAGCGCAGTTTTTTTCATTCGCCAAGATCCTGATGCTGAAGAACCTTCTCTTGAGGGAAAAGATTTCTGCTATACTCTCTCTGGGAAAGATGAACGTGATTTACTCTTCGCTATCGATAAACTGCTTTTGCAGCTCTATGGGCTTTCTTAATTTTGGAGCACGAAGCTACATGGTTAAAAAAATTGCATCTCTGGATCGCATTGAACAGAAACAATCTCAGCCTGCTGAAGCGCATCTTTCTTCTATGCACCAACAGCATTCTCCTTTGCCCGAGCAACCCGCAATTTCTTCTCCCGTTTCCTCATCACGAACTCTAACTCTTTTTCTCAGTATTTTAGGCATTCTTCTGCTTCTTTTTCTTCTTTTTATTGTGTATTATTCTTCGAAACAACAATCCGCCATTCAATTTACTTATAATGGGTTTGATTTTAAGAAAGTTGACTATGGGTATCAGATTAAACTCTATATTAATCAAGCAGCCAATCCCGCGCTGGTCAAAATTCGCAACAAACCGCAAGACTTAGAAGATATCCCGATCGATGATATCTCTTTTTTGACGAAGAAAAAACAAATCTTCGTGACTCTTGATCCAATGAACAAAAATCTCACGGGAAAGACGACTATCGCCGCGTTGGAAATTGACATATTTTTAGATAATCCTTACTTTTATAATATCCCTGTGAACAGCTCGTTTACGCAGCCTTATGCAGAAGCGCCTCTCAAAACGTGCGCGGACGTGAGCGACACTGACGGAGTTATTCATTTTGATTTTGGCAACACCACTGTTGTTTCTGTTGTTGATGGCTGTGTTTTGATTCGTGGAAGAACAGAAGATGATCTGATTCGCGCCGCTGATCGACTTATTTTAACGTTGCTTGGCGTGATGGAAACAACCAATGTTTAGCTCGCCCTATATCTTTTTAAAGATAGCACTTCATTGTTCTCCTCATAAGCCGGGATCGCATAACCTGGTATTGCGCAGGCCTTGAGTGTAAACTTTTCAAAAAAGTTTAATCAAAATAATCAAAAAATAACGCAAAGTAAGCCTGTTTCCGCAAGGATGTGCAGGTTCAAATCCTGCTCCCGGCGCTTAATATTTCAATTATGTTTTCTGTTATTCTCTCTTGAGACAGATTTTTTCCCCTTCACAATAAACTTTTACTTTTTTTATGTCTTTTTCTCTTTCCAACATATCAGCGAGAGGATCTTCCACAATTTTTCCCACCGCTCTTTTTATTCCTCTTCCTCCGAATTTCTCAAATTCCGCATACTTGACGATTTCTCTTGGCACTGCTTGCGTCCAATTGAATTGTAGACCTCGATTCTCCAACAATACTCCTTGTATCTTCCGCAAACCTAAACGAGCTATCTCTTGGCAATCACTCGCGTTCAAATCATTGAAAATACTTACCATATCTAAACGATTTATCAGTTTATCGTGAAACGCATCATTTAACGCTTTTTCATACAGGTCTCTGAATCCGCAATCATTCCTCCATCCACTTGTAAATCCGACTCGAGCACAGTATCGCTCCACTTCTTTTGTACCAATATTCGTGGTGACTATATTAATGGTGTCTCTAAAGCTTACCGAACCATGTTTACTATCTGTTAATGTTCCTTCATCAAATACTTGCAATAAAAGGCTCTGCGCTTTTTGATGCGCTTCCTCAAATTCATCCCATACCACTATGGTTTTTGAATGCGCTAACACGTTGCTCGTCAGTGTTCCTCCCTGATCGAACCCTACATACCCTCTTGGAGACCCAATAAGGTTTGCATATTCATGAGGCGATCCTAATTCTGAACCATTCACCATGTACAATCTATATCCGGGCAATAATCCTGCAAGAGCTTTTGCCAATTCAGTTTTGCTTACTCCTGTTCTTCCCGCGTGCAATATGTTCGCTCGCGGTTTATGTTTTTCGCGTAAACCGATGCTTGCGCGTTTCAATACTTGAACGAGATTTGTAACAGCTTCTCTTTGTCCCACAATACAATCATTCAGTTTTCTCTCTAAAGAACCAAAATTCGAATGCAATCTTCTTATTGCCGCTCTTGGTTTGATTTTGGCTATTTTTGCTT
>JBBSXE010000075.1:0-4751 GCA_038045925.1 Nanobdellota archaeon | reverse complement strand
AAGGCTGCAGTTCTCCAGTTTACGAATCGGAAAGTTTGCACGCGGGTTGTGTCGAGATTCATGTGCTTGAAGGAGCTAGAGTCAGGTACATGAGCGTTGAAAATTGGAGCAAGAACACCTACAACTTAAACACCAAGCGAGCCTTAGTGCAGAAAAATGGGATCATTGAATTCATCAACGGAAATATGGGAAGTTGCATAACTATGCTGTATCCAAGCGCAGTATTAGTTGGAGAAGGTGCTCGCGCAGATTCGCTCGGCATCGCGTTCGCAGGAAAAAACCAAAATCAAGACACTGGCTCAAAAGTCGTGCATGCTGCGCCAAATACATTTTCAACCATTCGAGCAAAAAGCATGAGCAAGGAAGGAGGTATTTCCTCATACAGAGGATCAGTATTTGTCAACAAAAAAGCAAAAAATGTCAAATGCAGCGTTATATGTGACGCATTAATACTCGATGATAAATCAACATCAAACACATATCCATTTACGCGCATTGACACAAATGCAGTCAACGTCGCGCACGAGGCAACCGTCGGAAAAATAAGCGAAGAAAAACTCTTTTACTTGATGTCTCGTGGTTTAACAGAAGAGCAAGCGTTGCAGATGGTTGTCGCGGGATTTATTGAGCCTGTCGTGAAAGAACTGCCGTTGGAATACGCTGTTGAACTCAACAAACTGATCGCGTTGGAAATGGAGAATGCTGTTGGCTAAAGAACCGCTTCTCAAAAAACATGAAATCACCTGCTGTTTTATCGGAACAGGAACCTCAGTGGCTTCTTGCGAGAAGATTAGCCGCGCAAAAAAAACATGAATCGCTAGCATTGCCGTTGTACAAATATGGTCTTGGCATCACGCTTGATTTTCGGTTATGTGATATGTCTCTCTTCGAGCAGAAGGATGAAACGCGGGTGCAGGTAGAAGCGCCAAGTTCAATCAACAAAGAGACAGGGGATGCGGCGTTAAAAAAATATGAGCATGAGATCAAGGCATGGTTGATCAATGAAGAGGTAAACACAAAATTTGATGCGCTCCATGCCGCGGAAGCAAAACAGATAACATATATCAATATACCTGATAACCTGCAAGAAACAGGGCAGATTCTCCTGACAACAGATCTCCAGAAAACGCGATGTGAAAACATATTTGTGCATGTAGGGAAGAACAGCGCAGTAGTAATTGCGGACACAACAAATGGAGGAGAAGAAAACATATTCCAGAGTAAAAGAGTTTATCTCTCTCTTGAAGAAGGAGCAAACGTTATCTATATAACAAAACAACGACTCGGCAACAAAACATATCAATTGCAAAAAAAACACGCAAAGCTCGCGAAAAAAAGCAGCCTAGAATGGATAGAGTCTAACACAGGAGGAAAGATAGTGCAGTATATAACCAGAACAGAATTGAATGGGCAAGGCGCAATAGTCACTAGTAAAAGCCTGCTCAAGGGTGCAGGAGAACAATGTTTTGATATATGCGCAGAAGCGATCCATAACGCGCCAAGCACAAAAAGCAATTTGCAGACAAGAACGATCGTCGATGGAAAAGCGCGGGCAATCTATCGTGGGCTGATCAAAATTCAGCAGAATGCAACCAACTGTGAAGGATTGCAGCGTGATGATGTTCTTATCTTAAGCGAGGATGCGCGCGCAGACACAGTGCCAAATTTGGAGATTAGCAACAATGATGTCAAATGCAGTCACAGCGCAACAATGACGCATATCGATGATGAAAAATTATTTTACCTCACCAGTAGGGGAATTTCAGAGAAGAAAGGAAAGGAATTATTGGTCGAAGGATTTGCAGAGCCATTTTTCCGTGCCGTAGAGAAGGCCAATCAGCAGCTAAAGAATGAGCTTGTTTCAGGATAAAAAGGCAAAACATGAAAAAAACAACACAACAGGAAACAATGCTGAACGACTTTCCCATACTCAAGAGTAACATACATGGAAAACAATTAGTGTATCTTGATAATAGCGCAACAAGTTTGACGCCCATGCAAGTTATAAAGGCAATGGACGAATATTACAATAAATACCGCGCAAATGTGCATCGCAGCATTCATACGCTTGGAGAAAAAGCGACAGAGGCGTTTATTGAGGCGCATAAAAAAGTAGCCGCGCTGATTAATGCAGAGAGATGGGAAGAAATTATCTTTACGCGCGGAACAACAGACTCGCTCAACATTATCGCGCGTGCGCTGGGAAATAAATTGCGGAAAGGTGATGAGATTGTGCTGACAGAAATGGAGCACCATAGCAATATTGTTCCTTGGCAGCAGATCGCAAAAGAAAAAGGAGCAATAATCAAGTATGTGGGGATAACAAAAGATGGTCTGCTTGATGAAAAAAGTGTTAGAACGACAATCACCAATAAAACAAAAATAGTCGCATTAACTTATATATCAAATGTGTTGGGAACAATCAATGATATTAAATCAATAGTTATGCAGGCGCATCTGGTTGGCGCATATTGTGTTGTTGATGCTGCGCAGGCAATGCCGCATCTGCAGATTAACGTGCAATCGTTGGATTGTGATGTGCTCTGTTTTTCAGGCCACAAAATGTATGGTCCGACAGGCATTGGCGTGTTGTATATCAAGAAAAAACTTGCGGAGCAGCTTGATCCTGTTGCATTTGGAGGAGATATGATTCGTGAAGTCTCATTCGCAAACGCATCATGGAATGAATTGCCGTGGAAATTTGAAGCGGGAACGCCGAATATTGCAGGCGCCATCGGTCTGGGAAGAGCAGCAGACTACATGCAGGAAATTGGAATTGAAAACATCCAGAACATCGACAAAGAAATTACCTCATACGCTTTGCAGCAGCTGCAAAAAATAAAGGGTCTGCGGTTGTTTGGTCCAAAAAAAGCAGAGCAGCGCACGCCAGTATTTTCATTCACCTTAGACAAAGTCCATTCACACGATATTGCCGCGTTGCTTGATCAGGAGGGAATTGCGGTTCGTGGCGGCCATCTCTGCGCGATGCCATTGGTTCATGAAGTGTTAAAAGTAAATGACGTCTGTCGCGCATCATTCGCGTTTTACAATACCAAGGAAGATGTGGACAAGCTTGTCGCGGGCATAAAAAAAATACAGGAGATATTCAAATGATACCAGGAGAGAATCTTGATCCGAACTGGATGGGAGAAAATGCGATATATCGTGAGCATATCATCGACCATTACAAAAATCCAAGAAATTTTGGAGCATTAGAGCAGTGGACGCACCACGGAAAAGAAATAAATCCTGTGTGTGGAGATAACCTTGAAGTATTCATCAATACAAAAAACAAAAAAATAGCAGACATCAAATTTCGCGGCAAAGGATGCGCGATCAGCATTGCGGCAATGTCGTTGTTAACTGCCCATGTACGCGGAAAATCTATTGCAGAAATTCAAGAAATAAAGAAAGAAACAGTATTGAATCTGCTCGGCATTGATCTCGGTGTTGTTCGTCTGAAATGTGGTTTGTTGGGATTAAATGCGTTAAAGAAATGCATGCAGAAGGTGCAATCATGAAAAAAACATTGCTCATTAAAAATCTCCACGTGAGTGTGGATGGAAAAGAAGTGCTGAGGGGAGTTTCCTTTGAAATAACACCCGGTGCCGTGCACGTGTTGATGGGTCCGAATGGGGCAGGAAAATCAAGTCTTGCGCTTGCATTGATGGGTCATCCAAACTACAAAATTACAGAAGGATCGATCATGCTCAACGGAAATAATATCACGCATGCATCTCCAACAGAACGGGCAAAGCACGGATTATTTCTCTCGTTTCAATATCCAAGTGAAGTAACCGGCGTGACATTGAGTAACTTTTTACGAACAGCATACAACGCGACAAAGAAAAAAGAACAGCAATTAGACGTATTGCAATTCTACAAGTTCCTGAAAGAAAAAATGGCGCTCGTCCATCTCGATGAAAGCTTCGCAACCCGCTATCTCAATGAGGGATTTTCAGGCGGTGAAAAAAAGAAAGCGGAAATTCTGCAGTTGCTCGTCTTGCGACCAAAATACGCGATTCTCGATGAAGCGGACAGTGGCATTGACGTTGACGCGTTAAAAATAATCTCGCAGGGAATTGAATCGATGAAGAAAAAAGAAGGAATGGGCTGTCTGCTCATCACCCACTATGATCGCATCTTAAAATATGTCAATGCGGAGAAAGTAAGCATTCTCGTAAAAGGAAAATGCGTGAAAAAAGGAGGAAAAGAGCTCATTCAGGAAATAGAAGCAGAAGGATATGCAAAATATTTCAAGGAGCACAAAGCACAACCATGAAACCAAAAGAAAAAATTATCGAAGCATTGAAGAAAGTAAAGGATCCGGAAATCGGTCTTGATATATGGACATTAGGTTTAGTCTACAATATTCATGCAAAAGAAAAAAACGCGCAGATTAAGATGACGTTCACGAGTCCCTTATGTCCATTTGGCCCAATGTTAATTCTTGATGTTAAGCGGGAAGTGCAGAAAATTGGCTACAAAGATGTCAATGTAGAAATTGTGTTCAATCCTCCCTGGAAGCCGAGCAAAGAAGTTCGGGCGATGTTGGGCGTGTAGTGTTCTTTCCAAGCGAAATCGTCAAAAAAGGCGCAGTTAATTTCAAAGATCACTTTTCTTTGTTCTCGTTCGATACATTTTTTCTTTTTCCAACAATTCACATACTTTGCACAGTTGTTTTGCCGCAGCCTCTCCGCAAATTGTACAGCTACCGATCTTTTTTCCATGATACTGCTTTTTCAGCTCAG
>JBBSXE010000074.1:0-7167 GCA_038045925.1 Nanobdellota archaeon | reverse complement strand
CTCAGATACGTATTTTTTAAAATCTGAGAATGCTGGTTTACCTGTAGAGTATGAGATTTTATCTATAAATTGTAAAGATACATCTATTAATCAATTGCAGCATGACCCTACTCTCACCGAACGTACTTTTCTTCTGGGCTCAAATATTTTTGAAAGAGCTAAAGAAGACTATACATTACGCTATCAAACTATTGAACGAAGAATTGCCTTGAACCATTTTTTGAGTGTTGAATCTTATGAAATCGTTTCTCCTGCTTCTTTGTTTGTCGAACAAAAATTATCAAATTTAGAAATACTAATTCGAAAAGGAACTGCTCGACTTTCTCGGCTGATAGAATTAAATGCTTCATCTATAACCATAGACCATGAAAAAAGAATGATAGAAACGAAAAGATATATATGTCGCGCTATCAAGCTCAATAAACGTTGGCTAGAAGATGTTATTTCTCGATAGCTCAACAAAAATAGAACTTTTAGCTTACGGTCGCGTCCAGGCAATACTATAATAGGTAACATCGCCTTCGTCATCAACAATCGCCAGCAACAACTGCTTTTTTGTGGAGTGCGCAACACGATTTTTTGCGCTGAACTCGTACAAGGTCATATCCTCACCTTCATGCACAGGATACATAATCCATTTCGCATGATCTTCCCCTGGCTTGACGCCTCGATCATAGATGCGGAAATCCGCGCCGAATTTTAATGCAGTCTTGACGATGTAGCCGCGAGAACGCATATCTTTGTACGCTCGATAGCGAATGAGAAAGCTTTTTTCAAATTTTTTTGCGCGCTGAACAAATGCATCTGCAGACACTTTCTTTTTTTTGTTGTCAACAACAGTCATGCGCTTTTTTTCCATGAGATACAATGTTTCGCATAGTGAATAGAGAAATTTTCCTTCAATCGGCTCTCCAAAACGGCTTTGGTCGTATGCGAGCCGAGATTCGTTGGTGTCTTCTGCGCTGACTGATTCGCGAGACAAGATGCCCTTGATTTTTTTGATGTTTTGCTCCGGCGGAGAAGGAGAATCGCCGGTTTCTTTCTTTTTTTGCGTCATTTTCGATAAAATAAGCGTAAAATATTTAAAAAGCTTTGGTTTATGTCTTTTGATGAAAATCACGTTTTTTGGGACTGGTTCTATGCTTCCGACAAAGGAACGCAATCCTATATCAGTTTTACTCAGTTATGATTCTGAGTATATTCTGTTTGACTGCGGTGAAGGAACACAACGGCAAATGAAGATCGCGGGATTCAGCCCTTCAAAAGTAACGCGGATTTTTTTGAGTCATTGGCACGGCGATCATTTGTTTGGCTTGCCCGGACTTTTGCTAACGATGGCAGCGGCGCAGCCTGATAAAAAACTCGAGCTCTATGGGCCGAAGCACAGCAAACAACGATTCGAATTAATGCAACAACTCTACATTCGCGAAGACGCCATTGCAGTCGCAGTGCATGAAGTTGGCGCTGGGAAATTTTTTGAGAATGACCAGTTTCTTGTGGAAGCGTTGCCGCTTGATCATACTACTGCTGTTGTTGGCTACTCATTCATTGAGAAGGACAGCAGAAAAATCAATGTGGATTACTTGAAGAAAAAATACGGATTTACGCAACACCCTCTGCTGAAACAATTGCAACAAGGAAAAGATATTGTTTGGGAAGGAAAAAAAATCAAGGCGAAAGACGCAACATTTTTGCAAAAAGGAAGGAAGATTACGTTTATTACCGATACCGCAGTCTGCCCGAACATCGTGAAACTCGCGAAACATGCAGATGTCCTGATCTGCGAAGCAACGCACCTGGATGAGCTGAAGGAAAAAAGCAAAAAATTCAAGCATCTCACTGCGAAACAAGCAGCGCTTCTCGCGAAACAAGCGAAAGTCAAGAAACTTGTTTTATTTCATTATAGCCAACGATATCGTGACCTTACTCCTTTTCAGCGTGAAGCGGAACAGTATTTTAAGAACACTGTCTGCGCTGATGATTTTTTTGTTGTGGATGTTCTGAGGTGATGGGTTATTAACTGGTATACACTTGTGCTGATTTCAGCCTTATTCATGGCGGTTCAAAATATTATCCAGAAGAAAATTTTGTTTAAAGACCATTCCAGCGAATATTTAACTGTTTTTTGTTTGCTGATGCTGATGTCATTACTGCCTTTTTCTTCAAAGATTCAATTCGTTATTGATGAAGGAACAATTCTGCTGTTCTATCTGCTCAGCGTCCTTTCTGTCTGCGCATGGATCCTTATTGTCAAGGCACATCGCCATATGGAGATCTCAACGGTTGAACCGCTTCGCAATTTAAGCCCGTTCATTGTGTTTATTTTAGGCTATTTTATCCTTGGGGAAGCGATTACCTGGCTGAATGGTGTCGGGATTTTTTTCTTGATGCTTGGAGGATATGTGCTTGAAAGCGCGGTTGAACACGCGAATCTTCTGCGGCCATTTTCTTTTTTTCGAGGCAAATACGGGCAATATATCTTTTTTTCGCTGCTTTTGGGAGGATTCTGCGTTATCTTAACGAGAGTTCTTGTGCTGCAAACGAATGAATGGACGACACTCTTCTTCCTCTTTTTCTTCGCGTCCATCAATATGCTGCTGATTCAATTTTTCAAATATGACGGGATGAAGGATATTATTTATGTTCTGAAAACTAATGGCGTTCTTGTTGTTATTGTTGTCGCAGTTACGCTTCTCTCAGATATTCTTTTTCTTACCGCGCTCGCACTTCCTGCTGTGAATACGACGCTCGTGATCGCCATTCGCAGATTAAGCACGTTGTTTACGACAATTGTCGGCGGAGAAATCTTTCACGAAAAACGATTACTAATCAAAAGCGTGGCGTGCCTGATTATGCTTGTTGGCGTTTATTTTATTGTTATTTGAGCTCTTTTCTTTTGCTATACATATAAAATGTAAAAAGCTCTGCCCATACTGAGAGCACGAGAAATCCTATTTGTTCTACAATTGCTCCGATAAAAGGTATTAATCCTACGCCGCTGAGGATCAATGAAACGATTATTGTTATTCCCCATACGACGAGTATTGACTTGATCATTCCTTTTTTATTCTGCGTGAATACTTTTTTTGATTCCTTCATTGCTTCTATTGCTGTTTTATTTTCGCATAGAAGAACTTGCTTGCTGAAGAAAAAAATGCAGTACAGCCATAAGATGCCTATAACCGCGCATATCACAATTAATGGTATTATGAAGACTGTTATCAAAGAAGCCATTATTCCTACGACGACACTGAGCACTACCGCAAGAAAAAAGACAAACATGACTGAAATATTGAGACCTATTAATCTCCAGAAATATTTTTTTATGTATTGGCTCGCGTTTCCAAGAACTGGTTTCTTTTTTTTGATGAGATCTGCCATCATACCTAATGTGACTGCGCGCGCGAGAAAAAAACCAACAAAGAGCAGCATTATCCATACGAGCCCATAGCCGATTATTGCACCTACATTGCTTATTGTTATTGATTGGAGATATGCTGTGATCCGCTCTTGATTTCCCTGCATCGCCGTGAGTTGCATAAAAATTTCTGAAAGACCTGAAAGAATAACAAACAAGAATCCCGATGCCAATAACAATGCAATAAACATTAGATTTGGCACGATCAGCACAAGATTCTGCCTTACATCTTTCCAACTTTTTGCAATGAGCTCTTTATACATGAATTCCCTCACTTCCCCTTGATTTCTTTGACGTCTACCTTCATCTTATCTTTTAGTTTCAGTTTTTTGAATAACTCTTTATATCGATTTCGAATTGTAACCTCTGTGACGCCCGCAACGTCCGCAACTTCGCGTTGTGTTCTTTTCTCCTCATTTAAGAGCGCGGCAACGTAGAGTGAGGCAGCGGCAATTCCTGTCGGACCTCTGCCTGATGTCAATTCTGAGTTTTCCGCCATCTCCAAAATCTCCACTGCTTTTGACTGCGTCTCTGGATTCAACTTCAATGCTGAGGCGAAGCGCGGAATGTAATCGACTGGGTTTGACGGCAAAATGCGAATACCTAATTCTCGCGTCACAAAACGATATGTTCTGCCGACTTCTTTTTTATCGATGCCTGACGCTTCTGAAAGCTCATCCAATGTTCTTGGCACTTCATGACGACGACATGCGGCATATAATGCGCCCGCGACAACAGACTCCATAGAACGACCACGCACTAATCCGCGCTGGACCGCCATTGTGTAAATTCGGGACGCTTCTTCTTCAACAGACTTTGGCAGCTTCAAATATGACGCGACTCTTTTAAGTTCCGCTAACGCCAGTTTTAAGTTGCGCTCAATTGCCGTAGAAATACGATATTGCCATTTTCTCAAGCGGAGGAACTTACTCATCCCTTTTCCCTGGAGCTTGAAAATATCTCCTCTTTGACCTATGTCTGTTCCTAATCCCCGATCATACCTGCTATAACTCATCGGAGCACCTGTTCTGCGGCGCTTTTCAGAATCTTCAGAATCAAACTCACTCCACTCCTGGCCGAAGTCGATCATACGCTCTTCAACAACAAGACCGCAGTCTCGACAGATCGCTTCACCTTTTTCCTTATGAATCATTAAGTTAATACTGCCGCATTCAGAACACTTTTTGACATAGGTTGCCATGGTCGTCAATCCCCCTTAAATATGCGTTTTAGACAAGTAGAGACTCAAGCATAATAATCTTTATAAATAGTTTGAATAGGTTATATATAAAGCTTTCTTTTTTGTTTTTTGAGGCAGGCTTTTTATACGAGAACAAAGAACCGAAACTGTATGGCGCAAAAATCTTTAGACATCAATCAATGGTTGCAACAGAAGTATTTCGAGAAAGAAACTCTTATTCGGCTGTTCCACATATTCTCGGCACAACAACCCTTTCCTCACCTTGTCTTACAACATTTTTTACAGCACAACCAAGCGGAACTTTTACGCGATGCGCTCTTACAAAAAACATTTACGACGAAAGAAAGCGACCTTTTTTCGCTCCACCAAACAGGAGACCTCCATGGAAGCAAAAATCACGCCATACTGGGGTTTATTCAATTTTTTGAGTCCCCTGCGTTTCATGCTTTTCTTAACAAAATCACCGGGATGACTTTCGCATCGAGAATCGATGTTTCTGGAAGCGCCTATGCTCCGACAAATTATTTGCTTGCCCATAATGATCTTGTTGAAAAACGAGCGCTCGCATTTAACTATTATTTGACACCAAATTTTACTGAGAACGATGGCGGGGAGCTGCAACTTTTTTCAACACATAATCAGATTCCTCAGCATATTGCGCAGTCTTATCCTGCGGCATTTAATACGTTGATTATCTTTGCGGTCTCTGCAGATTCATTTCATCAAGTAGCAGAAGTCGTTGGCGACAAAGAAAGGCTTGCATTAAGCGGGTGGTTTCATGAAAAAAACTAATCTTGCTCAACAGCACGAGACTCGCAGATGGATTCGCACAATTTATCTTCACGACAACACAATCACGCAACTTCAACGTTCATTCCATGAGCAGCAGCAACTCCCCCATCTTCGGCTGCATGATTTTCTTGCGCAGCATGAGGCAATGACCCTCTTACATTATTTGAAAAAAGCAACATCAACATCGGAGATTATTCCTGATCGCCACTCTTTGCAACTGATCACCATCACAAAAGAACTGCAGCAGTTTCTTACCTTTCTCGCATCGCCTCTTTTTCGAGACTATCTTCAGCAGATCACTCATTCGCGGCTTGCCGGCTCGCCCGATATTCAACTCCTTCGTTTTGAAAAAGGAAATTATACGTTGCTTCACGATCAAGATGCTCGGAAAGACGCACTGCTTATTACCTTTGAGTTTACTGAACATTGGGAGCGCGCGTTTGGAGGATATGACGCCTATCTTGAGGGAGCAGAAGAGCCTCTCCTTCTTTACCCGACTATGAATACCTTCACGATTGTCCGCGCGACCGTATGTACGCAGCAGTTTACGAAATATATCAATCATCTCGCGCAGCGTCACCAGCGCTATTGCATTCGCGCCCTCTATCTCATTGAGAAAAGTTAATGATTGTGCACATCTTTCAGAAGAAACCGCATTCTCTTCGAAGGACGCCGAAATATTTGCGGTATTTTTTCAGAAAAAGATATAAACAACACCGTACTCTACGAGTTCATGGAACACGACATTGCAACAACAAACAACTACCAAGCCTTTCATATTACAACACTTTGTGTTCTCTTTATTATCATTATTCTTGCAACACTTTTATTGATTGTGAGGCTTTACAGAGGTTAAAAGAACAATGGCTGATTTTGGAGAGCGTTGGTTTACTATTGCACAGTTCGTCGCTTATTTTATCGCATTGCTACTCATCATCCAACTTTTGAGAAAAATTTTCGGCGGAAGCTGGGCAATCGAAGATATTATCCTTGCACTCGTTATATTAAATCTCACCTTGACTTTTAGTATCAGCAGCTATCTTATTCACATCAATACGAAAATTGCAAAGGTCGAACATAAGGTATACGGTCACCTTGAATGGCATCGAGGAAAAGAACATAAACCAAAGCTAAAGCTAACGTACATTGTTAACTTAATTGGTCTTGACGATAATCTTTTATAGATCACATTTCTAATTCTTCAAATGACAACAGATCTTGCTACAGGAAAGCAGATACCTATTTGCGAGAAACATTTTTGGCTTTATATGAAGACATTGAAAGGCGAAGATGGACGAGAATTTTACATGATCTATTGTCCTTATTGTTGGCAGAAGAGTGCCCATATACCAGATTTTTCTGAAGAAGAATTTGTAAAAAGAGTTTTTGAGGACTATGATAAAAATGGTACTGGTAGAAGGGCAAAGTCAAAGAAAGAATAAAATAAATCCCCCATTAGGGTACCGACAAACTTAAATAGTTCGGGTTCCTAATTATTCTATGAAGATTATGAAAGTTATTGATAAGAAGGTTGGTGATGTGACTTATTACAAGTATAGAATTAATTTACCTAAAGAGGTTGTTGAGAAATCTGGATTTTTGGATAAAGAAATTAAAGCATCTTTTAAGAATAAGGAGATAGTAATAGAAGAAAATAATTAATTATTTGAAAATATATTTACTCACTCTTCTTTTTCCTTTATGTTCTGCGAAACCTTTTATAACAAGACCATTAAGAATTTTAATTGCTGTCGGT
>JBBSXE010000073.1:0-5102 GCA_038045925.1 Nanobdellota archaeon | reverse complement strand
GGCATGTTCGGCTATTGGATTGGTGTCATGGGCGAGCGCGTTATTCTTGAAAAGTTTTTTTCTCATGACAAAATTGCCAGAGTTCATAAGCTGTTTGAACGATATGGTGCATGGGCAGTCTTTATTGCTGCATTCACACCTATCCCTTATAAGGTGTTTACCATCGCTGCAGGAGTTTTCTATATCAGTCTTAAAAAATTCATTATTGCATCTCTCATCGGCAGAGGCATGCGATTTTTTTTGTTTGCGTTTCTGATTGTTCGCTATGGAAATGCTATTATTCAGCTTATTGAGCAGTATGAGATCCCTCTTTTAATTGCATCCGTCGCATTATTATTTCTCGGCTTTTTTTTCTATCGCCGAAAGAAACGAAACACCCTCACGACTTCTTCTTCACCGAGCGCATGACTTGCTGTATGTCAGAAACTATTGGCATTGCTGTTATTTGAAACCGCCACGTCAGAAAAACCCAGACAAACGCAACATAGACGCTTGCAACGATCTTCCAGATGATCAGGTGTAAGGTCTCGAAATAATTTGTGCCGTAGTTGTGGAGGATGTAGATGAGGAGTTCGATGCGGAGTATGTTTGCAATAAATATTAGCAAGCTTCCATAGCAAAAAAGCAGTATTCCTTTACGCAATGAAATACCATTCGTTAATAGGATCAGGAGTGCAAGCAAGAGATACGCAGATAATGCAGCACAAGCAGAGATAATATTGACTGTTGTTGCTCCGAGTGTGATGGTGCTGTCTTTCAACGTTGCATCCGTGAACAGGCGAAGCAGGCCAAATGATGTACGCGTCGTTATTACTGTTATTACCGGAGAGAATATTGCAGAAAAAAACGCCAGCACTATTGCGGCGATCCAGCGGACGAACAGCCAAAACAAGGTGCGCATCTATCGACTTTGCTTGCTACGCATATAAATGTTTGTTTCTTTCCAGTCTTAATAACTTCAATGACATCGAAGAATTCACAAAACATTTAAAGACCTCTTGTGCTATAGTGAAAGATCGTGAAACTAACACATAAAATCAGCCTGGGATTTTTCTTTGTCGGATTTTTTATAGTGCTCACTGGCATGACTGCTTTTATCGGCACAGGCATCATTCGCAGCAAAGTTATCCTTATGACGGAAACAACATCACCAGCAGTCCAGTTTGCTGATGATCTCAATATTATTCTTGTGAAAAATAACCAAATTGTTCACGCGTACATTACTGAATATAATGACGCTGGTCTGAACGAACTCCGCCGCGGTTTTGATGAGCAAAATGACTTCTTTGATGAATCGGAGCGTAATCTGCGAAAACTCTTGGTGGATGAAGCGCTCGTTAAGCAACTCAATGCTCTCTCAAAAAAATATGATCTTTTTAAGGAAAAAGCAGAAAAAATTATCGCTTCGCATAATGCAGAAATCGCTGAGAGCGACGCATTTGAACAAAAACGATATCGAGAAGTCAAAGCTGCCCTCATGAAACAGCTTGACGATGATACGACTGAGGCAGTTACACTTTTGGAAGAGATTGCAGACGAGGTTGTATTTAAAAATGAAGAAGCATACCGGTCCTCGCTTGGAACCGTAAAAAGCACACGATTTCTTATGTTATTTATTACGCTCATTGGTCTTGGATGCGCTGCTGTTGCAGGATTTTTCTTTATCCATGTGATGGTTCGGCCGATGCAGGAGCTTGTTGAAGCGGCGCGGAAAGTCGGCGAGGGAAATTTTGACGTCCAGGTACAAGAAGTACGATCTCATGATGAGTTAGGCAATCTGACGAATACGTTCAATAAGATGGTTGAAAGCCTGAGAAACATGCTCGAAGAAAGTCCCCGTTTGAAACAGTTTATGCAGTTTGCGCCAGCTGCAGAAAAAACAGCGCCAGAAAAAGAGAAATATGCCTTAACAGAAGGAACAAGCTATTTGATCAAAGAAACGCATTCGAAAAAAGCTTTTGACATCTTTCTCGACAAAGTCACTCACCACTGCCAAGGCTTCTGTTTAAGCAGAACAAATCCTGAACTCATTAAAAAACAGTATCACTTGGAAAAAACGCCTATCCTCTGGCTTTCAGATACCAAAGACACTGATACGTTTTCTTCATCAGACCTCCTCATCATTGGCAAGGTCATTGTTGATTTTCTCACAAAAGGTCAAAAATCCATCGTGCTTTTGGATCGGCTTGACTACTTGATTGCTCGCCATGGCTTCGACGAGGTGTTGAAGTTTATTATCAAAGTTAATGACAAGGTTATGGTGACGAATGCGATTTTCTTGATTCCTGTTGATCCTGCGCTGATTAAACCTGCAGATCTTTCGTTTTTAGAAAAAGAAATGCAGCAGTTTACAGAGGGAGAGGAGCATGTTGATCTTACAAAAGACCTTTTTGACGCTCTCCAGTTTATTGAAAGCAGCAAGCGTCTCGGCAAGCATGTCACCTTCAAAGACATCGGTCAAAAATTCATGATTACTGCTCCGACAACGCAGAAAAGACTTCAGGATTTGCATCAACGAGGACTTATTCATATTATTAAAACTGGCAGGAATAAGCTTATTGAACTGACAGAGAAAGCTTATCCGTTGTTGAGCAAGAAATAACTTTCACTATCTTTACCTATTTTTCACTATTTTTTGCAATATGTTTATATATCTTTTTTGACAAAAGAAGAGTATTCTTCGTGAAAGAAGAGACCTCCGTTTGCATCAAACATTGCAGACATCTGAACAGGCGCCCCTCGATTGAGGGCCTGTTTCTCTTTTTTTAATCGAAATGAAAACAGAGTATTCTATTCTATGGGGCGATAAAGCAACAAAATAACATTTTAGGATTTACCGCAAAATAAAGTCATAGATTTATATAGCCTAGAATTGGCATAGAAAAGAGACCTATGTGGCTTTAGCCCATTCGGTGAATTTTCGTTAGATGCCAATTCTAGATGGAATTATACTTTATTTAAAATTTAGCAACTTATTTTTAGGCTTCCCCTTTGGAGAGCAGCTCGCTGCAACGAGCGAACAAGGTCTAGTGCAAGAAGCATCATGCAAGATCCAGGCATATCAACGGATTAAACGCTACAGCGAATCGTAATTGCCAAATTATCACCAAGAAATCAATGAGTTAGGCAACACGGCATTTAAGAATTGTCTTTTTTTTGAAAACTCAGAATATGCTTGCCACAAGGTATTTAAAGAAATGAAACTGCTTGAGAAAAAGGAAAAAAGAAGGTGATGTCGTGGGAAGTATTTTCATAGAGCTCGGGGTTGTTTTTACGCTTGCAGCGCTGCTCGCGGTATTGTGCAAACGAGCGCAGCAGCCTATTATTCTTGCATATGTTGGCGCGGGTATTCTTTTTGCGCAATTCTACACAGGGACGCTCACAACAGATGTTTTTGAAGGATTAATGCAAGTAGGAATCGCCTTGCTGTTGTTTCTCGTCGGTTTGAATATGGATATACATGTTTTAAAAGAAGTGGGAAAAGTCTCGATAGTTCTTGGCGTTTGCCAAATGATCGTGAGCACTGTTTTTGGGTATGTGGTTCTGGCATTGCTTGGATATCAAGGAATAACAGCGATATATCTCTCCGTTGCGCTTGCATTTAGCAGCACGATTATTGTCATTAAGCTCTTAATCGATAAAAACGATCTCGAAGCGTTGTATGGAAAAATCGCGGTGGGATTTCTCTTAGTGCAAGATCTTATCGCAATTCTCTTGTTGCTCGTTATTGCGGCGGGAGAAAGTGGAGGGTTGCAGAGTTATTTGGGATTTGCTTTTGTTGCGGGAAAAGGTATGCTCTTGCTCATACTGGCAATGTTAATCCATCATGTGTTCAAGCAATTTTTTGGATATTTGGGAAAGCCGCAGGAATTGCTTTTTCTGTTGACGATCGCATGGTGCTTCTTTATGGCGATGGTTGCGTCATGGTTTGGATTTTCACTGGAAATGGGCTCGTTTATCGCGGGCGTGACCTTAGCAAGTCTTCCATTCAAGTTAAATCTCAACACAAAGATCAGACCGTTGCGGGATTTTTTTCTTATTATTTTCTTTGTTGTCTTGGGAATGCAGTTGCCCTTTGAAACAATAACCTCGATGTTTATTCCCGCGGTAATTCTTTCGTTATTTGTGCTGATCAGTAAGCCGTTGTTTGTGGTACTTATTATGGGTCTCCTCGGATATCGAATGAAGACGGGATTTTCAACAGGCATCGCGGTGGCGCAGGTCAGTGAATTCTCGCTCGTCATCATCGCGCTCGGCGTAAAGCTTGGTCACGTAGATGAAAGAATTTCCGGGCTCATTACGTTGGTGGGCATTATCACCATAACGATCTCAACATACTTCATGACATTTACAGATAGTCTCTATAAAAAATGCGCTCCCCTGTTAAAGTTCTTCGAACGAAAAAAAGTATATGAGCAAAAGCTGACGTTGCATGCGGAAAAAAAACAGTATGATGTTCTCATTGTCGGGTATCATCGTATCGGTTACAATATCCTTGAGCGCTTGCAAAGCAAAAAAATGAAATTTCTTGTTATTGACTACAATCCCTTAGTTATTAAGCACTTGATGGCGAAGAATATTCCTTGCTTATATGGCGATGTTTCAGAAGATGAAGTTCTTGAAGCGCTGAAAAAATTCAAACCAAAAATGATTATATCGACAATTCATCCGTTGCAAGACAATTTGCTCTTGACTCATTTTTTCAAGAAAGTCAGTAAAAATATCGCAGTCTATGCTACAGCCAGAAATATCAACGACGCATTAATGTTGTATGATCATGGAGCGAATTATGTTATCATCCCTCATCTCATGGAGGGAGAGCGTGTCGCAGATTTATTGAAACATACGTTGAAAAGCAGGACAGAATTGCACAAAATCAAAGAGAAGCATATTCAGCACTTGTTGTCGATTGATCTGCCAAAAAAAGTGTAAATTCTCTTAGAGGTTTATTTTATTTTTGATGAGTGTTTAAATGACTCTGACGACTTTCAAAATAAGCCAAATGGTCAAAACGAATAAAGAAAGATAAAACAGAATTTGTCATTTTGAAATTTTCTGATGCGGTAAGATGATCTCTTCCATGTTATTGAAGAAAGATGGTT
>JBBSXE010000072.1:0-10579 GCA_038045925.1 Nanobdellota archaeon | reverse complement strand
TGTTATATTCACTCGATTGTTTATAGGCTCTTTACGCCTTAAAAGCGAAGAATACATGCTGCCGTTCTTTGAATTTTTGTCGTCTTTCTCTCATCGTAAAAACCATACAGTGATTTCGAAAGTCTTGCAGAGTAAATACTGTTTTTTCCGAAAAAAATAGCAGAATGCTTATGAAAACAAAAATATTCTCCGTTCTATGGACGTTACTTGAGCTGATCAAAAAACAAGTGCACTATCACACGTTACGCCACAGTTGTGCCACACACCTCATTGAGCAAGGCTATGCACTCGCATATCTTCAGATTTTGCTTGGCCATGCCAGCATGGAAACAACATCGGGATATGTTCACCTCGCAAGCCCGACAGTAATCAAAACAAGAAGTCCTTATGGTTTATTAAAAAGTGTTAGTGAAGCTCAAAAATAAACAGAAGTGAATCAAAGAACGTATATTCAAAAAATGGAGAGATAGTGAGCAAACAGATATTCTCTGAGGCAGAGCTAAGGATAATTTTATAAGGGATAGAGATTCTCTAAAAAGAGATGCCAAAGCAAAAAGAGGTCAAGAAAAAACAAAATAATAGAGAAGGAGTGGAAGTAGCGACGTTTGCTGGCGGTTGTTTCTGGTGTATGCAGCCTGTATTTGAAAAGATACATGGAGTGACAGAAGTCGTTTCTGGATTTACCGGCGGTAATGAAGTCTGCCCGTCCTATGAAGATGTCGCGGCGGGAAAAACAACCCACTTTGAAGCAGTGCAAGTGAAGTATAATTCAACAATGACTTCATATCAAGAGTTGCTGGAAGCATATTGGCATGAAATCGATCCTACAGATAGAGAAGGACAATTTGCGGATAGAGGAAGACAGTATACTACTGCTATTTTTTACCATAACGACAAGCAGAAAGAACTCGCGGAAAAATCAAAACGCGAATTGAGTTTGTCAGGCAGATACAAAAAGCCAGTCGTGACAGAAATACGAAAAGCATTGGATTTTTATCCCGCGGACGAAGCACACCAAGCGTATTACAAAAAAAAGCCAAAGCAATATGAGATGTACCGCCATTTTTCAGGCAGAGACCAATTTCTCAAGCAAGTCTGGAGCGATGAAAAAAGCAAGGAATACAAAAAGCCGGCAGATGCGGATCTCAGAGAGATGTTGACGCCGAATCAATATCGCATCACGCAGAAAAATGATACTGAACCTCCATTCAATAACGAGTATTGGGATAATAAAGAAGAGGGAATTTATGTTGATATTGTTTCCGGAGAGCCTTTGTTTGCGTCTGGAGATAAATTTGATTCTGGCACGGGCTGGCCGAGTTTTATACGGTCTCTCGAACAGAATAACATGATCATCAGAAAAGATTTGATGCTTGATCACGGCACACAGATGGAAGTGCGAAGTAAACACGCAGATTCTCATCTTGGTCATGTATTTAATGACGGTCCTGCGCCAACAGGTACGCGCTTTTGCATCAATTCCGCAGCACTCCGTTTTATCCCGAAGAAAGATCTTGAAAAAGAAGGATACAAGCAGTATCTGAGATTGTTCAAAGAAAAGAAATAACAGAAATTTTGAATAAAAAAGAAAGAGCAGAATCTTGTGACGAAAGTATTTGAGTTCATTGATAAAATGAAAGGAAATTTACAAATTTATTACGATGAAGAAGGCGACTTCTTAGAAATCAATCCCGGAGAGTATACAGAAGGATATTTTCGAGATGTTAGTGAAGGCATTGCTAGCGAATTGATAAGAAAACAGGAAAAGCCACAGGAATAGCAATTCTGAGTTTTCGAAAAAGGACAGAAAAAGTAAAAGATATAAAAATTGATCTTCCTATAAAATTGGAGATCGTTTCATAAAAATTTGCAGAAGTGATACTGCATTATGAGTATTTCACGGTAAAAAAACCATATAAAGAAACATTTATGGCATTCTAAGATCCTTATTTCAGAAAATGAAGATGCAAAAGCGAAAACAAAAAGAAAGCTTTTTAAATGAATTTCTGGATCTTTAAGAAAGCAATGGGCACAACGACAATTGAAGAATTTAGGAGCTTAATGCGGAATCCGAAGAACATTAGAAATATTTGCACATCCGCTCACATTCACCATGGAAAATGCATTGCTGGCGACTCACGCATTATTCTAGCTGATGGCAGTATTAAAACCGCTAAAGAGGTATACCAGCAAGCAGAGGAAATAGGCAAGAAATTTGAAGAGAAAGAAGGGCACACCATTTATGATCTTTCCAAGCAGAATATTACCCTTTTCTCATTAAATAAAGAGACAGGAAAACTGGAGAAAAAGAAAATTGGTTTAGCATGGAAGTTAGCTGGTGGAAAAGTTATCAGAATTAAGCTTCGTAACGGTTTTGAGATCACCACAACTCCAGAGCACAAATATATCGCTTTTGAGAATGGAGAATTTGTAGATAAAGAAGCGCATACCTTGAAATTAGGAGATAACATTGTCTGTTCAAGAAACAATGATATTGAAGCAAAAATAGATATCAAAAAAGAAATATTGCATCTCTTGAGAAAAAATAATTTCTATGTATACTTAAACGAAGCATATGGTAAAAAGCTAAAAGAAAAGATATTGAAGTATGGCATTAAAAAATTAAAAATTTCAACAAAACAAAAATCATTTTATCATGGGTTGTGGCAGAATAGAATCTTATTAGATGATCTTCTTATTGTTGCGCAAACATTCAATAGAACAGAAGAAGAAATCTATGCTAATATTGAACATATAGTCTATAGAACAGGAAAACAACGAGGACATAATTCACTTCCTATAAGATTACCGCAGAATTTTAATGAATTTTATTATTTAGCTGGATTATTTCTAGGCGATGGAACCTCGAAGAGATTCATCGTTGGAAAAGAGTCATTAGGTAAAGAGTTTAAGAGAATCTGCAAGAATTTAGATTGTTCTGCAAGAGATAAAAATGATAAAGGAAAAACTCCTGCAATAGAAACAAATAAAACATTATTACATGTTCTCAATGCTCTATTTGACTATCCTTTAAAGCAAAAAAGCCACAATATTAAGATTTCAAACTTTGTTTTTAGAAGTCCAAAAGAATATGCTGCAAAGCTTCTCAAAGGGTATTTTGACACTGACGGAACTGTAGAAAAGAGTCGATCAGCAATTTCTGTTACTTCTGTAAGCGGTCAAATGATAAAAGATGTAAGCTTGCTTCTCCTACGTTACGGAATTGTGCCTATTATCAATAATGACACAATTTATATAAGTGGTTTTTCTGTCGCACAATACCTCAAAAATATCGGATTTTCTCTTCCCTATAAACAAGAACGAGCTATCAAGCTAGCAAATAATTCTGTAGGAAGTTATGTTGCTGATTGGATAAATATTAATGCAACAACGAGAGTAAGTAATCAAAATAGTCAACAATTATTGCAACTCGGAATTCAACAGCAGAATAAATTCTTCAATGAAGATCTTGTCTATGTGCAAGTAAGTTCCATAACAGAATCCTACGAAGAAACCGTCTATGATTTCACAATCCCGGATAATCATAATTTCGTTGCAGAAGGAATCATTATTCACAACACAGCATTAACAGATAATCTCCTCGCGGCCGCAGGATTGATGAGTGAAAAAGCTGCTGGTTCCTTAGAGGAGGGAATGGCGACATGGCAGCACAAAGATGAGCAGGAACGATTGATGACGGTTGACGCCGCGAACGTCAGTATGACGCATGAAGTAGGCGGCGAGAAATTTCTTATTAACTTGATTGATACGCCTGGTCATGTGGATTTTGGAGGTAATGTCACCAGAGCCATGCGCGCGATTGATGGTACTATTGTATTGATTTGCGCTGTCGAGGGAATTATGCCGCAGACAGAAACTGTTGTGAAGCAGGCAGTGCGCGAGCGCGTTAAGCCAGTGTTGTTCATTAACAAAGTAGATCGCCTCATTAACGAATTAAAATTGACGCCAGAGCAGATGCAAGAACGCTTTACCAAACTGATTCTCGACTTCAACAGATTAATCGAAAGAATCGCGGAGCCAGAATATAAGCAGCCATGGCAAGTCAATATTATGGAAGGCAGTGTCTCGTTTGGTTCTGCCCGCGAAAACTGGGGATTGAGTATTCCGTACATGCAAAAGAAAAAAGTAAATTTCAAAGAAGTGATTGAGCTCTATCGCAGTGGAAAAACAGAGGCAGAAATGCAGGAGTGGATCTGGCAGCACGCGCCAGTAAATGAAGTTATATTAGATATGGTTATCAAGCATCTGCCAAATCCGATGGAAGCGCAAAAATATCGCATTCCGCATATTTGGCACGGCGAACTAGATTCTCCGCTTGGAAAAGACTTGATGTCTTGCAACCCAAATGGAAAGCCGGCGTTTGTCATCACAAGAATTACGATTGACCCGCGCTACGGACGAGAGATGGCTGCAGGTCGGTTGTTTTCAGGCACATTGAAAGAAGGTATGCAAGTCTATCTCAACGACGCGAAGCAAAACCAAAGAATCGCGCAGGTATTTATGTACAAAGGAATTAAGCCAGAACAGATTGGTGAAGTCGTCGCAGGCAATGTGTTGGCATTGGGAGGCATTTCAGGTGCGGCGGGAGAGACAATTACGTTAGAGCCAGAACAGCCCTTTGAAGAGATGAAGCATATTTTTGAGCCCGTCATTACAAAATCCATTGAGCCGGAAAAACCGCAGGACTTGCCAAAATTAGTGGAAATTCTGAAGAAAGTAGCAAAGGAAGATCCCTCTATCAAAGTCACGATTAATGTGGAGACTGGAGAAAACCTTATTCATGGTATGGGAGAACTTCATCTTGAAATTGTCGAGAACAGAATCAAGGACGAGCGTCATTTTCCTGTCAAGGTTGGCGCGCCGATTGTCGTGTATCGAGAAACCATTGAAAAGAAAAGTGACGAAGTTGAAGGAAAAAGTCCAAACAAACACAACAAATTTTATGTGATTGTCGAGCCGATAGAGCCTGAAATTTTCAAAGCGATCAAAGAAGGAAGAATTCCTGAAGGAAGAATCAAGAAGAAAGAAGGAACGTTGTATGAAGAGTTTGAAAAACTTGGCATTCCTGTCAAAGAAGGAAGAAAAATTAGAGAAATATTCCATGGAAATATGCTTGTTGATGGCACGCGAGGTATTGTTTCCATTGGAGAAGTGCAGGAAATGATTAATGATGGGTTTGAGCAAGTGATGAAAGAAGGTCCCTTATGCCGAGATCCATGCACAGGAGTAAAAGTAACAATAACAGATTGTAAACTCCACGAAGACGCGATTCATAGAGGTCCAGCGCAAGTCTATCCCGCGGTCCGTTCCGCGATCAAGCAGGCAATGATGCAGACAGGAGCGTTGATGTACGAGCCAGTCCAAGTGTTGCAGATTGAAGCGCCGCCAGAATATATTGGTGAATTAAGCAGATTAGTACAGAATAAGCGCGGTCAGTTAATAGATATGCAGCAGGAAGAGTCGCACATGACAATGAAAGCAAAATTGCCGGTCGCAGAAATGTTCGGATTCAGCAATGATCTCCGTTCCGCAACATCAGGGCGAGGAAATCATTTTATGGTTGATCAGATGTTTGAAAAAGTTCCAAGTGATCTCCAGCCAAAAGTTATGCGCCAGATTCGCGAGAGAAAAGGATTGAAGCAGGAAGACTTGGTTGAAGAAGGCAATGAAGAGTAAAAGCATATCTCCTTGAGCCTGCAAAAAATAGGTTCTATAAATTTTCTCAATAGAAAGAATTCTGCTTGAGAAAAAGATCGCAACACTTATAAAATATTCACAAAAGAGTGATTAAGCAGCCAGGGATAATAAAACCGTAACCTTTATAAATAGACTACTAAACAGTGACTACATAAAAGAGAACAAATGACCATCGAAACAATTTTGAAAGATCCTCAGATTCAAAGCCATGTTTGCTATGTGATCTCTCCTTATGCTTGGAGTCCTCCTCAAACACGAATGCAAGAATGTTTTGATCATAATGACCTCATATTTGTGGAAGAAACTTTCGTGGACATAACAGAACGCATGAATCGACCATATATAGCAGATAATCATTCTTCAAATGGACGGAGACAGTGGCGAGATCGTTTATCTTCTGAGGTAAGAACATTCGTTGAAGCAAATGCGCTTCGGCTGAACACTATGACAAGCATGGTTGCGGGATTATACGCGCTGCAGTATGCGTACAGAGGAGCAAACGGCGAACGTGTAGAACAAGAAATGCAAGTTTTTGTAGCAATGACAGACATTACTGATACATGGTATGACGCACTCTCGCTCGATAAACAAATAGGCTACATCCAAGCCTGTCAAAAACAAGTTTCTACTATTCTTGCGTGTATGGCAGAAGCGTAAAACGCCAAAAAGAGACGCAAAAACCGTAAGCTTTATAAATCTCCCATTGTTGCACTCCTAGTACACAATTATTATGTATAAACAAGAAAATACACGGGAGTGAACACAGACTATGGCAAGAGAAAAACCACACTTGAATGCTATCTTTGTCGGTCACGTTGACCACGGAAAATCAACCACAGTTGGACGTTTATTCTACGACGCGAAATATATTGATGAGCAAACCATGCGTAAGTTAAAGGAAAAAGCCCAAGAATTGGGAAAAGCTGGATTCGAATTTGCGTTTGTTATGGATAATTTAAAAGAAGAGCAGGAGCGTGGGGTCACCATCGATCTTTCCTATAAAAAATTTATTGGTCAGAAATACGAAGTAACAGTCATTGATGCGCCTGGTCACAAAGACTTTGTCAAGAATATGATTACTGGCAGTTCTCAGGCAGATGTCGCGTATTTAGTTGTTGCGGCAACAGACGGTGTTATGGCGCAGACCATGGAGCATGTTTCCTTGTTAAAAGTGCTTGGTGTCAACCAAATCGCTGTCCTCGTCAACAAGATGGACGCGGTGAAATATGATCAAAAGAAATTCAATGAAGTGAAGGACGCTGTCAGCAAACTCTTGCAGGGACGCGGTTACAAACTCGACAAAGTGCCGTTTATTCCAATCAGCGCCTATGAAGGCGACAATGTCGTCAAAAAAAGCGCGAATATGTCTTGGTACACAGGTCCAACAGTCGCGGAGCAGCTCGATAAATTCGAAGAGCCGGAAAAACCAGTGCACTTGCCGCTCAGATTGCCAATCCAAGATGTGTATAACATTCCAGGTATTGGCGTCGTTCCTGTCGGAAGAATAGAAACAGGAAAAATGAAAGTAGGCGACAAGATTATTGTTGTTCCAGCACGTGAAGGAAAGGGTATTGAAGGTGAAATTAAAACCATTGAAATGCATCACGAGCAGATTCAAGAAGCGATTCCGGGAGATAACATCGGTTTCAACGTCCGTGGCATCGCGAAGAAAGATATTGCGCGCGGAGACGTGCTTGGTCATACGAGCAGCCCACCAACAATCGTAACAGAATTCACTGCGCAGATTGTTGTCATTAATCATCCTACAGTCTTGACAAAAGGATACACACCAGTATTCCATGTTCACACAGCGCAAGTTGCCTGTCAGATTACCGAGATTGTGAAGAAGATTGATCCAGCGTCAGGACAAACGATACAAGAACATCCAGACTTCCTCAAGAATGGAGACGCCGCAATTGTCAAGATCAAACCGACAAAACCATTAGCCATTGAAAAGAAGAGCGAGATTCCACAGATGTCAAGTTTCGCAATTCGTGACGCGGGAAGCACAGTCGCGGCAGGCATGTGCATAGATTTGGTGAAAAAATAAACTGCACTTTTTTCTTTTTTAATATTTTATCCAAAAATAATGAATATACGAAGGAGTTGAAAAAATGCAAGGGCATACAGAACTAGTTGTTGAATTTGATTTATTATTAGAATCAACAAAAGGAGAACATGATTTTATGTATGCTGCTAGGCTGACTCATCGAATTGCAGCTGAATTATTTGGAAGAGATTTAGTAGGATATTGGCACGATCATAAATCAAGTGCGCTGGTCACGGTGCAGAAACCTGTTGAAGGAATTCAAGAAGCCTTAGATGGTGCATTGCGTGAAGCATTTGAAGCGGAAAGAATAACAGCGAATTATGGTCATGTCTGTTTGCAGAAAAAATCAAGTGAAGCACAAGAACGAAGAATAGGAACCAGTCACAGTACACTTGCTCATCTTGCTACAATGGACTTACGAGATTATGATCATGGACAACCGCAGGAAACATCGTATAGAGATATTCGAGCAATATACATCGGGCGACAAGAACTTTTATAAAGGATCATTCTTCCAGTTCAATCATGGCAAAAGCGCGCATTAACCTGGCAAGTACTGATATAGGCAGATTAAACCAGATCTGCGTTAGCATCAAGGATATTGCTGAAAAAACAAAGACGAAAATGTCTGGTCCCATTGCGCTGCCGACAACATGTCTCAAGCATACCACAAGAAAAGCGCCGTGCGGCGATGGAAAAGCGACATGGGATAATTTTGAAATGCGCATTCACAAGAGATTGATTGACTTAGGCATTGATGAAAAGGCATTGCGCTTGGTCATGCGCGTCCCTATTCCTGAAGGCGTCAATATTGAAATTGAAATGTTAGAGTAAACACGCGAATTCTGTAGTATTTTTATCCTTAGGAAAGAGTAGCATAAAGATTATATAAAAGAAAAGATGCTCAATAAGTATGGCGCAACACAGAAAAACAGTAAAAAGGAAAAATAGTCCAAAAAAGGCGGGAAGCAGAGGAAAACTCCTACAGCGAAAGATAATCGTAAGAGGAAGAAAAAACGGTAAAAACGTTCGTTCTGCACGTTCTCTGAAGAGTCCAAAAAAAGTTCTTCGCGTAAAACAGAACGCAAAAAAAATGAATGTTGCGCACAGACGCATGCCCAAACAAAATATCGTTCAACAACCACACATCAAACAGCCTCTTGAGCAAGAGATTGGGCATATCGAACACTATTTTACCCACCTCAGCGTAGGAGTCGTTGAAATCGCAAAGGGAGAACTCAACGTCGGTGATAAGATCCATATTAAGGGAGAGACAACTGACATTATACAAATAGTAAAGTCAATGCAGAACGATCATGCGCAAGTGCAGCGTGCGTCTGCTGGTCAATCGATTGGGTTAAAAGTCGATGATCGTGTGCGACAGCACGATAAAGTTTTTCTCATTGAATAATTTTTCTATGTATTTTCTTTCAGTAGCCACTTCCAAACAGGAATTGCTTTTATTAT
Source organism: Nanobdellota archaeon (assembly GCA_038045925.1). Lineage (GTDB taxonomy): Archaea > Nanobdellota > Nanobdellia > SCGC-AAA011-G17 > UBA489 > UBA489. The sequence continues at coordinate 1,344 of JBBSXE010000072.1, read as the reverse complement.
TTTATCTCCAATTACAAATTTATCTTCTTGATTATAAGTGAGAATAAAACATTCTTTTAATTTGAATGTATTCATTGCTTCAACCAAGCCATTTATTTCTCTATCTTGATTCTCTTTATTAATTTCATAACAAACCTGTATCGCATCTACAATTTTTATGCCTTTTCTTATTAAGAAATCACATTCACTGTTTTCTTGAAAATAGAATATCTCCTTATGTTTACGTCTGAGAGCTATGAATACGAGATTTTCAAGCGTCCTGCCCTTATCCTCGGAAAAAGAAGCGGAGTTTATATTAGAAATTCCATTATCGATAGAATAAACCTTCTTAGGATTCACTATCTGTTTTTTGAATGAAAAATCAAACTTTGGGACTGTAAAAAGGAGATAACTATCTTCAAAATACGAAATAAAAGAGATAACGCTATTAATTGAGCCTAATGTAAATGTTTCTTTTAAGGAGTTATAAGAAAATTTTTTGCCTACATTTGTAAGAAGATATATCGCCATTTGCTTTAATGTTTTTAAGCTTCGTATGCCATGTCTAACAGCAATATCTCGTATCAGGATATCACGTAATAATTCTTCTAATACTTCAGACTTACTTGATTTAAGATATTCTGGAAAACCACCCTTGAGAAGGTATTCCTGAAAAGATTTTATATCTGGATTCCGCCCCGCTAATTTTAAGAATTCCTTGAATGAGAATGGAAATAATTCATTTGTTAAATGTCTGCCTGTAAGTTTTGTTCCAAGCTCTCTGCTTAATAAAGAGGCATTAGAACCTGTAATTAAAACATATTTTTTTCTATCCAAAAGGTTTCTTATAAACATTTCCCACTTTTCTACATTTTGAATTTCATCAAAAAGATAATAATTCTGAGTTCCATACTCTTCAGTAAATATTTCATCTAATCTCTCAAAGTCTACTAATTCAAAACCAGAAGCTTTTGGATCTTCAAAATTAAAGTAATAAAATCCTTTTATTTTTTTGATAAATTGCCGTAAAAGTGTAGATTTGCCACATCTTCTTACTCCAGATATTATTAAAGCAAATGCTACATTTGGTTTTATTCTACTCTCTCTTTCTATTCCCTCTTCAAATGTAAGAACTCCTTCTCTCTGCATTCTTACTATTTTTCTTAGTTCTTCTTTAGGAATCATATTAATAGTGCTTAAGAAATTGAGATTTATAAATGTTTGCATTACTAATGAATACTATTGTTCATTACTAATGAATACTATTTCATCCTGCCTCTTTGAGTAGAAAGGGTTATACGCATTTTAGTGCTGAATATTTTATTTAGTTCCAACTTTTGCACTTTCCTATCTACTGAAGAAGGA
>JBBSXE010000071.1:0-15651 GCA_038045925.1 Nanobdellota archaeon | reverse complement strand
GGGAAACTTTCCGAAGCACGGCATCCGAGCAATACAAAGAGTGCTAACGTCACGGCATATCGGTTTTTTTGATACGAGCTCATAGTGTAACAAACCCCATAAGCAAACATCACGACAAGGACATTTTAAATCTAAGGGATATAAAGTATATAGCACGAGGCGGCACACAAGAAGAGCAGAAGAAAGATATATGAAGTGTATTTGACAATTTTTTTCTATGCGATCCCCATATGTCTCATTATCAGTTCCAGGCATCTATGTTCCTCCAGCGGAAGGTACAAATGTCTTAACCAACGCAGATTTAGAAAGAATAGTAGAGACAACAGATGGATGGATCTTCTCGCATACAGGCATTCGAGAGAGAAGAATATCGCATGACAAAGATGTCCGGGCAATGGGAGTTCTCGCAGTCCAAGATCTCTTAAAGAAAACAGGTTGTGCTGTTGGAGAAATTGACGAAATTATCTTTGCAACGAACAGTCATGACAACAAACAAGAGTTTCCAGTCCATGCAGGATATGTAGGAAGGCAAATAGGCGCGAAAAATTTTCCGCCACACGATACTGGTGCTGGTTGTACAGGGTTAGTGTTTGCGATAAGAAATGCTTTTAACGCGCTTGTTGTTGAAGATAAAAAAAAGATTATTGTTGTCGGCAGTGAACGACTTTCAAGCATAACAGACTATAGCGATAGAACAACCTGCATACTCTTTGGCGATGGCGCGGGAGCATATCTTCTGGAGAAACACACAGGAAGAGCGGGTGAAGGCATCATAAAAAACGTCGTTGGCGGAACGCCTGATATGGGTAATGCAGAATGGCCAAAAGGTTATCTCGCACTGGATTGGAAAAAAGGAAAAAGAATTCGTCCCGGAAAAAATCCCGCAGAAAGCAAATTTGAGGTATACAAACAAGAGCAAGATTATCTTGTCATGAATGGTCCTAAAGTTTATCGATTCGCTGCGACCGCGATGAGCCATGCAGTGCATGAAGTGCTTAAAGATACAGCGTATGCCTTAGCAGACATCGATGTTATTATCCCACATGGCGCGAATATAAGAATCATTGACGCTGCAAGAGAAAAACTTGAAAGTGGAGAGAAAGGGTTCAAAGGAAAAATATATACAAACCTCGAACACTACGGAAATACATCAACTGCGTCTATTCCGATAGCAGCAGAAGAAGCAATCAGAAAAGAATTGTTAAAACAAGGAGATCTCTATGTAATGGTTGCATTTGGCGCAGGATTGACGTGGGGAGCAAGCTTGATACGACATGTCTAACTTTTCTTTTGATGGAATTCAAGCTTCTGTATCGTGTTGCTCTGAAGTTCAAGCAGCACATTCACGAATGAACCAAATCCTGCATTGATCGCTGTTGTTTTTCCAATGCGACAGCTGGTGAAATGTTCGTGCATATGTCCACCAATACAAACAAGAGGCTGATGTTTTTCGATGAGTTCTCTCGCGAGAAGAGAGCCAAAGTGGTAACCGACGCGAGGTGAGTTCTTGTCAGTAATTTCGTCAATCGGCGTGTTAAACGGAACATTATGTGTCAGAAAAATGACGGGCTTTGTTGCTTTTGTGAAAAGCGAATTCATCTTCGCAAAGCGTTTTTGGTATGCCTGTTTTTTCTTCAAGAGTTGTGCTTTGGTAAATTTTGCAATTTCTTCTGGATGTTGCGGGTATTCTGGTCCAGACGTAACACCGTGACCAATAAGAAGATAGTCGCCGATATCAAAAAAACGTAAGTGCATATCATGAATATTCGCTAATCCTTTGATAAGCTGTTGCCAGTAATCTTGTTTCAGATAGCTCCAGCCTACATAATCATTCTCCGGATGCCAATCCCAATTCCCTGGCAAAACATACACAGGAACACCAAATCGATTCAAATACTCTAGAATAGTTCTTCCATCCGTTAACGATTGCCGTACCATCATTCGTGCTTTCTCTTCACCAAGGAGCTTCCACCATCGTACGTTCGTGTTCGGATTCTTCAAGTTCTTCCGCAATGCCTGAAACATGACCGTGCGTAGCGCATCAGAGCAGAAATCACCCGGTGCAATGATCGCATCAAATTGTGTAAAATGAATGACAGGTTTTTGACCGTGCAAATCGCCGATAATAAGAAATCTCATGTTATAAAAGAAGAGGACGATATTAATAAACATTGCTGAACAACAGAGGAATAATGAAAGAAGACAATATAAACCAAGAAACAGTAAGATTTAAATAGGATAACCATATCAGTATGAATATGAGGAGGATTCACATGAATGTAGAATTAGCAACAATAGGCGAACGGGGACAAGTGGTTATCCCGCAGGCAATACGAGAAAAAATGCCTGCACCGAAAGGAACATTATTCAGTGTAGTGCTCGTGGATAAGGACATTATTGTAATGAAACGGGTAGACAAGCAGCAACTCCTAGGGGAATTTAGAGCGCTACGAAATGCAATAAAGAAAAAATTCACCGAGGCAGAGATTGTTGAAGAAATCAAAAAAACCCGTAAAGAATAAGATCATTCTAGACACGAGTTGTTTAGTAGCAGCAATTTTAGCAGAGCAAGGAATCTCAGCAAAATTATTTGAGAAGATAGTAAAAAGAGAAATGTATAACTTCTACACTGATGAAATACTGGAAGAATTAAGAGGTGTGCTTGCAAGAGAAAAGTTTCAGCTTTCAAAAGAAAAGCAAGAGCAATTCCTCAATTTAGTTCAAGAAGTTTCCTTTCTTGTTCAGCAATACGAACTATATATGCTAACAAAATGTCGCGATCCTAAAGATGATAAATTTCTTTCTTTAGCGAACCAGATTTCTGCAGACTTCATTATTACACTCGACAAAGATCTATTGTCTTTAGAAAGAATAAATAAGACTGAAATAATAACACCGGCGAAGTTTATTGAAGGAACAGCTGAAAGGTAACGGGCAGAAGATTTAAAAAATATGAAAAAGAAGGATTAATTGTAAAAGACAAAAAATGGTGGAAAATGACTGAAACAGGAAAGAACCTCATTTGTGGGATTGATGAAGCCGGTAGTCTTGCTTAAGAAAAATTCTGAGCAGAACCGAAAGGTCCAGTCATCGGTCCTCTGATCATAGCTGGCGTTCTCCTCAACAAAGAAAAAGAAAAACTCTTCAAGGAAAAAGGAGTAAAAGATAGTAAGCTTCTTTCCCATAAAAAGAGATGTGAATTGGCAGAGTTTATCAAAAGAAATGCAGATGATTATGTTATCCTGACCATTACAGTCGAAGAGATTGATGCGGCGGTCGACCATGAAAACAAAAGCTACAATTTGAATTGGCTGGAGGCAGATAAAAGCGTAGAAATCATTGAACAATTGGAGCCGGATGTTGCTATTCTCGATTGCCCAAGTCCAAACATCAAGAAATACAAAGCGTATGTACAGGAGCGCGTAGGAGATGCAATTGAACTCATCGTAGAGCACAAAGCGGATGTCAATCATGTCGCGTGTTCCGCAGCTTCGATCTTAGCAAAATGCCTTCGCGAAGAGGAAATGGAGAAAATTCAGAAAAAATACGGCAATACAGGTCCCGGGTATACAAGTAATCTTACCACACAGAAATTTCTCAAGGAAAATTGGAATAAGCATCCAGAGATTTTCAGAAAAAGCTGGATCTCCTGGAAAAATCATCGTGACGAAAAAAAACAGAAAAAATTAGATGAGTTTGAATGTTAATGCAGCGCAGTGAGAAGCAAATCTTCGCCCACACAATATTTATAAATCCTAAAAAGCCAGAAAATCTGGGAAATGACATATATTACTAAGATGTTTTTGAAGGGTTTTAAGAGCTTTGCGAAACCGACAGAGTTAGAGTTCGGAAAAGGATTTTCGACGATTATAGGTCCCAACGGATCGGGGAAAAGCAACATTAGTGACGGTATTTGTTTTGTACTTGGAAAGATATCTGCGAAGAGCATGCGCGCGGAAAAAAGCGCGAACCTTATTTTCAATGGAGGGAAGCAAGGCAGTCCGTTGAAAGAAGCGGAAGTTTCTATTTTTTTCGACAATACAAAAAAAGAATTTCCATTTGATGCGCAAGAGATCAAGCTTTCTCGTATCGTACGGCAGAATGGTCAGTCAGTCTACAAGATCAACGGTGAAGTAAGAACACGTCAGCAGATTATTGATGCATTGTCGGCGGCAAAAGTTGATCCCGACGGGCATAATATCATCTTGCAGGGCGACATTGTGCATTTCATGGAGATGAAGACAGAGGAGCGAAGAGAAATCATCGAGGAGATCGCGGGCATTAGCGTCTATGAAGATAGAAAAGGAAAGGCGTTGGGCGAATTGGGAAAAGTTGACGGAAAACTCAACGAAGCGACAATTATCCTCACCGAGCGCGAAGCGTACATGCGCGAATTAAAAAAAGATCGAGATCAGGCGATGAGATACAAGGATTTGGAAAAAAACATTCAAAGCAACAAAGCGACATTCCTCCATCTGCAAATTGATGAGAAAGAGGAAAAGAAAAAAGAAATTGAGGGAAAGATAAAGCAGTGCGAGGCGGACATCGCGGTAATCAATAAAAAAATTCAAGAAACAAAAGAAGCTGTTCAGGCAAAGAAAAACGAGCTGGAAGAAATCGCAAATCTTATCGAGGAGAAAGGTGAAAAAGAAGCTATCGCGCTGCAAAAAGAATTGGAAGTCATAAAGACAGAAGCGGTAAGAAATCGGGAGCGTTTGAATACCTGCAAAAATGAGATTGCGAAAGTCCAGGAAAGAAAAAAGCAATTAGAGCTTACTTTTCAAGATCTGGAAAAAACAATCAAGGATCTGCAAAGATCAAAACAAGAGCGAGAAGACAGGCGAAAAGCGCTCGCAACAAAAGAAGAAAGAATTGGAGAAGAGCTTAAAATATTCAAGGAAAAACAGGGCAACGCGGCAAGCGCGGAAGATCTCGAAAAGGCGGAGAAAGAAGTCGAATCGATTGAAGAAAACATAACATCATTGCAGGATGAACGCCAAACTAGATTGCAGAAGAAATTTCAGGTTGACGCGCAGATTGCGCAATGCGATGAAAAAATAAAAAATGTCCAATCCATCGCCAAAGAATTCGATTTTGATAAAATAAAAAAGACGCTGGAAACGGCAGAGAAATCATTGCGAAAAGCATTAAATGACGATAGTTTTCTTGCGGCGCAATTAGGAGACACAAAAGAGCAGCTGTTGAAAAAAGAAGAAGAACTTTTTGTTCTGCAGGCGCGTGATGCTGGCAGAAAGAGTTCGGCGATGAGCAATATCGCGTTGAAGAAAATTCTCAGTCTGCAAAACGAAGGCATTTACGGAACGGTCGCGCAACTAGGAGTTGTAGATAAAAAATATGCGCTTGCGCTCGATGTCGCGGCAGGCTCGAGAATGAATAACATCGTCGTTAAGGATGATAAAACTGCCGCTGAATGCATTGCGTTGCTCAAACGAGATAAATTGGGCGTTGCGACATTTTTGCCGATAAATAAAATAAAAACAAGAACAGCCCAAAACATAAGTGGAAAAGGAGTTATTGGAAACGCGCTTGATCTCGTTTCTTTCGATCACAAATTCAAAGATATATTCTCATTTGTTCTTGGAGGCGCGGTTGTTGTCGACAATATCGATACTGCGCGGAGAATCGGCATCGGAAAAGCAAAATTAGTGACGTTAGAAGGAGATCTTGCAGAAATGTCAGGCGCAATGATCGGTGGTTACCGCCATAAAAATCAGGCAAATATAGGCTTTCAGGAAAAACAAGCGTCGGGAACAATGCGAGAGTTTGAAGAATCAATCGATCGCTTGCAGAAAGTAAAAGCGGCACTGGAAAAAAGAAGGGTTGAAAATCAGGAGAATATTGATAAATATCGTCAGGAAAAAAGTGTTCTTGAAGGCGAGTTAATCAAGGCGGAAAAAAGTGTTGGTTCCATTGATATAGAATCAATAAGATCGCAGAAAGAAAATCTTATGCAGGACAAAATATTTCATGATCTCAAATTATGTGAGCAGGAATTAAAGAATCAAGAGAATACTATTGATGCAGCAAAAAAAACACGAGATAAATTGCGTGAAAATGCAAAAGACATGAGCCACCCTGATATTGCGCTCCAGCGAGAAAAAATTGAAGAGCGTCGCCAAAAAATACGTGAAGAAATGATTCAAGTGCAGACGGAAATCAAGAATATTGACACGCAGATTCTGAATATTTATGAGCCAGAAAAAGAAAAAACGCAGCAGATTATGAAAGGGCATGAAAAAGAAATAGAATCTTTTGTCAAAGAAGCGAAAAAACTCGAGGAATTGCTCAAAAATCAAGAAAAGTCGTTGAAGGAAAAAGAACAACAGGAATTGAAATTTCAGAGAGATTACAAAGACCTCTTTACAAAGCGGACAAAAATATCAGAAGAAATGCAAAAGAGAGAGTCGAGCATCAGTGTTGAAGACATGAAAATCAAGGAGATTGAGCATCGCATGAATGAACGATCGATCAACCGCGCAAAAATGGTGGGAGAACTTGAAGGGTTATACAAAGAATTTGAGGACTTCAAAGGAATACCGTTGCGCAAGCAAATCGCGGAAGAAAAATTGAAGGAAGAAATAAAAAAGTTTGAAGAGATTCTCCAGCAGATGGGAAACGTCAATCTGCGCGCTCTGGAAGTCTACGAGCATATTGTCAAGGAATATGATGAGTTGCTAAAAAAAATAGAAAAACTTAAGACAGAAAAGGATGATGTTTTAAGCATGATTGATGATATCGAATCAAGGAAAAAAGATCTTTTTATGGAAACATTCAATGTGATCGCAAAGAACTTTACAAGAATCTTCTCGTCGCTCTCCACAAAAGGTGAAGCGTTCCTTGAGCTTGAAGACAAGCAAAATCCTCTGAGCGCAGGCATTGACATCAAGGTGCGCATATTAGGGAATAAATTCCTCGACATTAAATCCCTTTCTGGCGGAGAAAAAACAATGGCTGCGACCGCCTTTATTTTCGCGATACAAGAGCATCAGCCAGGTTCGTTCTATATCTTGGATGAAGTTGACGCGGCATTGGATAAAAGAAACTCGGAATTGCTTTCAAAACTAATTAGTAAATATTCTCAAAAGGCGCAATACATCTTAATCTCGCACAATGATGCGGTTATCTCTGAGGCTGAAAGGATCTACGGAGTTTCTATGCAACAAACAGGAATGAGCAAAGTTATCAGCTTGAAAATTTAAGACTGTTGTGATCTATCTTTTTTCCCTGAGAAATAGGCTAATCATCGTGACAAGGACAAGGGCGATAATGGCGAAAACAAGCATGTTGTTTTTTGTCTGAGAAAGCGTCTGAGGAGTTTCAGAACGCGGTTGAACTTCCTGTCGAATGCTAAAATGCGCGACAGCGCTACTTCTGCTTCCTTGTGCCTTGACAAGAGTAATAAACGCATAATCTCCTTCTTTGAGGTAAGTAGGAAGTTGGAGTGTTTTATCAAAAGACAGGCTGCGGAGGACGAGTTCTTCTTGCTCTTGATAAAGAATCTGGTTTTGCATGTCTTGAATCATGTAGGTGACAGTTGCTTTTTCTCCAGAAATGGATGCAAGAGAGATTTGCGCAAAAAGTTGTCCTGCAAAAGGCACAGTTGTAAATGTAGGGGGAATGACTAAAGAGACAGTAAATGTTTTTTTTGCAGAAGTAACATGAATGATGACAGGAATTTTTTTTGTAACAACATCACTTACAATGGTGAGAAATCCTGTATAAATGCCAACTGGTGAGGGAAGAACATCAATCTGCAAAAGAGTTTCTTCTCCTGGAGCAAGGAAAATGTGAGACTCAGGAAGAGAAAGAATAGACAAGGTGCTGCTCGCCGAAAGAGAAAGATATGTATCTCCATAATTTTTGAGTGTAATCTTTGTTGAAAGAGGTTCGTACTCTTTTGTTTCAAGAGAGAGAACGGAAATGCGTTCATTCGTCTCTGTTCGAAGAACAAAAAACGCAAGGCTTCCTCCTAATGAAGCTCCTCCTTGTGCTTGTGGTGTTGGTTGAGGAATGATAGGTGAAGGCAAAACCGTAAGGTCTACAGTTCCAACAGAGCCTTTCCCCGTAATTGTTTGCATATGGCTAATCAAGTAATCAAACCCGTAAATACTAAAAAGAATAAATACAAGAAGAAAGATGCCGAGATAGTTATTTTTCTGATGATGTTTCATGAAACCTCCAGATCAGCAGGTTTTCCCAATATAAGAAGAAGTCCATGATATTCTCCAATTGGCGTGGAGAGTGGAGGAGCGGCAGTGACACGAATATGTCGAGTCTCGTTTGGAGAAATGAACAACGTATCTTCATCAAGAAAAATAAAGCTGATATTGGTAACGAAGAAATGCAGCTTTTCAGTTTTTTCTGTGCGAACTTGCAATATGCGCTCTACACTCAGTCCTGGCTGAAGCGTTCCAAAGGTTAACGCAGTAGTATTGACATCAATGCCGACTTTATTGCCGATGCGAACAAGAATGGGTATTTCTTTAAGTACATGTGTTTTTTCAAAAAGCTGGAAGATAAACACAGTTCCAAGAACAGAAAGAAAAAGAAGAACAAACACCAGAGTGAGAAATTTATTCATCTGCATATGCTTTCCTCCGATGGCGCATCCACAAAAGAAAGTCGATAAAAAGGATGAGGCAGATAACGCCTATTAAGAGATACGTCCAGTTGAATGTAAACTGCTTCATAATTCGAATCGATCCAGTTTCTTGTGTCGTCATATTTGAATAGAAGAGAGTAATTTGTGCAGTATATTTTCCAGGTTCTAATCCTCGGGTATCAAAAAAAGTAGTGAGAGTCTTTCGTTCCCAAGGTTCAAGACTGAGAGAGGGTGTTCGGAGAACGCTGCCCATAAGCTGTCCTTCTTTGAGTATGCTGATCTCTCCATACATTTGCTCGATATTGAGGTTCCATCGATTTTCAACATCAAGAACGAATTTATTGATTTCTTCAGCAGTAAAAAGATTGGTGTAATTAAGCAGCGCGACAAATAAAGTTCCAATGCGAAAAGGAATTTCTTTTTCCAGTGATTTTTCGCCATCATAATCAAGAATTGCGATTGCGCGATAAGGACCGGGTTCTAATGTCGTTGTTTGAAGAACAAGCGTTTCTTCTGTTGTTGTTTGTGCAGGTAGAAAGATGGGTTTTGTAGCAAGCGTTTCTATGGATTCATCGCGACGATTCGTAATAAATACGGTGGTAGATGCGCTCGAGATATTGTCAAGTGCGAGATTGCGCGTTGAGATCTTAAAAATAACTGGTTCTCCGATATTGACGTCGCGCGTTTCAACATCAAATTCCGCGTATTTTCCTGTATACGGCACAGTGACATATAAAAAAGAGTTGACTGCCGTTAACGGAACAATGCCGCTTTTTTTCCCGAGAGGAGCTTCGATAGCGTAAATCTGGATAAGATGTCGTCCGGGTTTTTTAATCTGAGCAGGAAAGTCCAGAAGAAATGAAAAAGTGTGCATGCTGCCTGGAGGAATAACGACGTGTTCTGGCGCGAATCGAATGTAAGCATTAAGCTCGCCGCTAAACGCGAGAGAAACATTTGCTTCACTGAGACCTCCATTCAAAACAACGGTCGTAAGATTCAATTTCGTATGTGGTTGAAAGTCAACAGATTGTTGTGCCGGAGAAATGCCAATTGCTAAGATAGAAGGAATAAACCCATAAAGTACAATAAGAAACAACACCAATCTTTTTTTCATCGGTTAAAGAGATCTTTTCTTATTTAAGACTTTTTCGCCTGGTTATTAGCCTATAAACGTTGTTATTTGTGTCGCAAAGACGGTGACTGCAGAATCTGTTTTCACTCCAGCACCGACATCTGAAGGAATGCCGACATAAATACTGATGTTCATCGTATCATTGATGTCAACAAAGGTAAAATTATAACATAGCGTTAGAAGAGTGGCGTTGAGAGAGATAGGCACGGTATTTGTTCGATTTTTTGAGCAACCATCATCCGACGTTCCTGGACTTCGTGCAGAGACGCGATAGGTCGGGTTTGTACCTCCAATCCATGCCCCTGCAGGAGTTCCATTAATAGTGATATTAAGCTCAACATTGCCGTCATTTTCAATCACAAAATCTCCAGGCTCATTAAAAGTACCAGGGTTCGTTCCTGCCGTCGTGTTTACTTGTGTCACTGCCAATCCAGATACAACCTGGCTGGTTCCAAACTCAATAAGATCAACATTGAACTTAACGCTCACCGTAGAAGAAACAGTAACATTAACTGTTGCAGTATCAGTTGATGCAAGTCCAGTAAGTTGTGGAATGTTTGGACCTAATTGTTGTAAGAGGGTAATAGTTCCGCCGATAGTAGTGAGGAGCGCAACAACAGTGAGCGCAATGAGTGTCCGATCACTGATCTGAATCACGAACTTCAACTCCTTCTTCTTGTTCTGGTGGCAAAATCGTTAAAGAGATAGAGGGTCCTTGGACAGTTTTTGTTTGTTCTTGATTCATGGAATCGGTCATGCGCAGAAAAACATACGTCCCAATAACAGAAACAACAATGATCAAAACAAGGATGATAGCGACCACCTCACGTCGAACATGTTCTTGTTTTTCCTCATCCATATTGCCGAAGCACCTCTTTTTTCAATGATCACTCATCTTTTTAAGGTTTTTGTTTCTTGTCATCAGTTAAAAATCATCCATGAATTTCTTTTTATTTTTTCTTTTGAGATAGGCATACCAGCCAATGCTGTTCGCGAGAACAACAAGAAGCGTCAAAAGCGCGAATGTTGATTCTTTTTTGAGCACTGCCGCAGATGCGATTTGCCCCCGAATAGCATGTCCAGTAATATCAACAATCTCAGTGGTAATCGCTTTTTCTGTCACTGTTGCTCGAATGCGTCGTTCTGCGTGGTTCTCATCAGCAGCAATCACCAGCTTTCCGTCGTATGTTCCTTGAGGTACAGATTCAGTATCCCAATAAGCAAAAAGCGCTTTGACCGCAAGCGAAGGAATAGGTGTCTCAATGCTTGAAAAATCCGCAATCTGCTTTTCTTCTTGATCAGAGAGAAGAATATGCGCAGTCGCACGCGTAACAGGTGTTGACGCATGATTCTTCAGAAGGATATTAAATTTTGCCACTGTTCCAAGCGTAAAATCATTCACCGAAATAGACAGTGGCTCAAGCGCAAATTGACCAACAGTAAATCGTTGCTCTTCTTGAATGGTTTTTCCATCGTAAACAATACGAAAGCGTGCAGTATACTGATTGTAGGTAGTTTCAGGATCCCATGACTGCAGAAACTCAACGCGTTTTCCAGCAGCGATAGGTTGTTGTTCGCTCGTGAGCAGAGCAAGAGATTTCTTTGCATCATCAAAAATTTCAATCGTCATTGATGCAGTCGTAATTGCTTCTGTTCCAAGATTATGGGCTTGAACGAGAAAGGTAACGGGCTGTTGTTCTCGCGGTTCAGAAATATAGATTTGCGTCTTTAAATATTTTCCAGGATAGGGAACGCGAACATCAAAGGCAGATGCAACGGCAAGGAAAGCTTGAACAACAATCGTTTCTTCTGCTTGCGTCTGCTCAGCAACCTCACGCGCAAGAATACGTGCAGAATGAAGGCCAGGTTCTGTAAAACTTCCAGGAAGCTGCACCGTATACGAGGCTTGTTTTTCAGATTCATCAGGGGTAAACAACAATTGTTCAGGAGTAATAATCATATAAGGAGCAAGTTCTCCTTCAGCATAGAGCACGACATTGAGATTTTTGTGTTCAGTATTGACGATCGTAAGTTGAACAGTTTTCTCGAAACCTGGAGAAAAGTCAACAAGAGTTCGTCCTGGACTGATACCGAGTGCCGCAGCAAAAGGTGCCTGGATAGTGAAAAAAAGACACAAGAGTACGAACCGCAATAAAAGGCGGTTATGGTTCTTCATGTTGTTCTCCGATAAGTGCTGTCTCTTTTTCTATAGGAATCTGAATGTTTTCCTGTGGATCAAGGATAAATGATCCAGTAAGCGATGGTTTATTTTTTCGAACAGTAACCTGCGCAGGAACATTGCCAACATTTGTAATGCGTTGTTCTTCATCTGCCTCACCAATCTCTAATGCAACAGTTGAAATAATAGTAAAGGTGCTGACAAGACTAATGCCTTCTGTTTTCCAATAATAAGTGCCTGGAGAGAGAGTGATTGACTCGCCTTTATGTACGAGAAGTGGCGAGCTAAATGAAGGAGTATCATCAAGAAGAATATTCTGTGATGTTCCAAACGCATGAAACTGCAGCGTTGTTATCTCTGTTTCTGTATGGTAAGGAGGAGAGAGCGGAACATTGATAATAAATACACTTGCGAAAGCGATGCCCAGTAGAATCCAGATGCCGAGGAGTTTATGATGGTCTTTCATCGTTATGTCAAACCTCCAATATAATAGCCAGTAAGCAGAAGGCTTGTTCCCTTTGCGCCGCTTGACTCATCTGCAGGCACAGTGACATTAATATCAATATCGACAGAACTTGCCGGAGAAGTATAATTAAATCCCGCAAGAACTGTTTGGTTTGTGCGCGCAACATTGGTGTAAGTGATAATTGATCGTGTCGTGTTAATAATTTGCCCTGTTCCTTCTGGAGGTACAGTATTTCTCGCTTTGAATTGGAAAGCGTTTGATGGTATGGCAGATTGTGTGAAAAGATCTGTGCCTATTGCGCTGATATTGATCTCGATGAAGCTATTGCCTTGATTTTGAATTGTAAACGGTGCTGGAGCTCCATCAGAAGTATCATTGGTTTGCCCGATCCCTAACGATTGGAAGTTGACAGTGTTCGTTGTTAATGCAATCGCAACAAGGACAGTAATATTGAATGTTCGTGGTTGCGCATAGCTGCTTTGATTTGTGCCATCCATCGCGCGAACAGTCCAGTTATAATAGAATCCATCATCAATCTTGAATTTTAAATTGTTGGCGATGGTTGTCGCATTCGTTGTCACATTTTCAAGGCGATTGTCTCCAGGAGCAGTGCATCCTCCGCCGCTCGTTGAATAGCAGGTTAGATTCAGCGTATAATTAATTGCATCGTCATCTGCATCAACAGAACTTGTCCAATTAAAACGAGGATTGACGTTTGTCGTGGCAAACAGATCAGGAGGTCCAGCAAGCACAGGCAGAGAAGGAACACTGTTCACAATGGAGATTGTGCTTGAATTTTTCTGGTCTCCCTGCTGAATGTTGTCTGAAGGCGTCACACCACAATGCCAGGTTTCTCCGCGCGCAGGAGCGCCAGCTGCAAGTGCTTGTCCAGCTTGTGTTCCATTAGTCACCGTTGCGACAAATGATTGAAAAAACGCGCTATTGTTGTAAAACGTGACATTCGCAGTCAATGTTTCCCCGCTATTCACGTCAGCGACAGTAAACGTGCAGTTCAGCGTATCTGTGGTATTTGCGCTTGGGCTGGGAGTGATCGAGACTTGCGTAATATTTGGTTTCATCGAAACGGTAAACATCCGTATTTCAGACATATTGCTTCCGTTTGCTGGTTGCGAAGCATCAGTCGCATTCACAAACCAATAATACACGTTTCCCTTCAGCCGGAAGCGATCAGTAAGTTCAGATACAGTAAGCGTTTTGTTCAGAATGACGAGTTCATCAATGAATCCGACAAAAGAATTAGCATTAGGTTCTATTTCAATGGCAAGGTCAAACGGTACGTTGTTGTCTGATAGTCCTGCAATTGTTGCTGTTGACTTCTGGACACCATCTCGGTAAATGACAAGTTCATTGCCACTGGATACAGTGAGAGCAAGATGCTGATAGACATTCTCTGTAAAGAAAGATGCAACTCGAGTTGTAGTTGAGTCTGTTGTAACAATGAGATCTCCATTTGCGCCTAACTGAATTTGCAGCCCTTGAGAAAGTGCAGAGTCATATTTGTTCATAATGGTTCCATTCTTGCTGGTGTTTGTTGGCCGTACCCACATCATATAGGTGTAAGCAGTTCCTAAAAGAACATCTTTGTCGCCAAAAGTAATATTGCGGTTGTTTCCTGTCGTGCTCGAATTAAAGCGAAAAGTTCCACCTAACTTTCCTCCAGTCGCGTTAAACCCAATATTGCTAACACCAGCACCAACGAGAGTTCCATTGTTGCTCACATTTGAAAAATCAACAACTTTTGTGCGATTCTCGCCAAATTCGCTGCGGTTATCAAAGTGAAGAAGAAGAACAGTATTGACATCCTCTCGTTGCACGGCAGTCGTCCAATTATACCGCAAGACGCTGCTGTTGGAAATATTTGAAAAAAGAGCGATAACTTCTTTGCCGCTTGGCGGATTATTGTCGCTTCCATAAAAAACAGCTTCCCGAATTCGTGGTTCATTATCATACACAGTCGCATTCAGCGTAATATTGATGAATTCAGCAAACCGAGAATTATTTGCAGGCGTATTAAGGATAATCGACGGTGGCGGAAGATTATACGTAAACGTTATTCTCGGGCGATTTGCGGCAGTCGTCACTTCTTCAGAATCAAACTCTGTTGCGTTTGCTCCTGTTGGTCCAGTTTCATTTGATTTTATACCAAAACTCCATGAGTTGCTTCTGCTCAAAAGAATGGAATGCAGATCAGCAAGAAGCTGTGGCCGAGTAATGTTAAAATAGGTAAACCCTGTTCCAGTAACAGTTTGATTGAAATAGTTAGTTCCATTGGCCATGTCAGCAAAGAATCCTGCATTTCCTGCTCCTGTATTAGCATAGGTTGTGCTATTGCCATTCATGTGATAAAAAAACATCGTCGTATCAGGAAGTCCAAGAACTGGGACGCGAAGCGTGAGATTGATGTCAACAAGTTCCGCATTGTCAGGAATGCTTGTAATATCCCAATCCATATCACCGCGAAATTTACAGGTATTTGCGGTTGCTGGCTGGCATGCTGCGCCAGTCGTGCTTGTTCCTACAGAAAATGAAGCCGCTGTACCGACCCGAGTGTAGCCGCCATCAGAAGGGAAGAATTTCACATGACCATCAAAAGCAATATTTGTATCGGTAAGGAGAACAGTAGGATCAATAATGATAGGATACGATTGTTCACGAAAAAAAGCAAGCGGAGTTTGAATGCTGATAATTGTTTTGTTTATTGTTTTTGTAAGAACATAATCAAGATCAAGTGACTGATTCCCAGCGTATGCAACAGGTTGCGGGAGTGTAAAGATGTGTTTTCCATCAGCGTCACGAAGTTGTAATGCGATCGCAGCTACTTCTTCTCCTTCAGTAAAAACAACAGGAATTCCATCATCTGTATACCATAATGCGCCGGAAGGTGTCAAAACTGCATAATCAAGAGAAATAAATCCTGTTGCATTCGTTATGTTGGCCTTATCTAAAAAAAATGGGTCTGAAAAAATAACTTCTTCTTTAAGCGTATCAGGCGTATATGTAAAACGAAGATCAATCTGTTCTCCGAAAGCGTGAGTATACGTGTATGTATTATCTTCTCCTAACCCGCTTACAGGATTTGCGCTGCTTAAGATAACAGAAGCTGCATTGAGTAAAGCGCGAAGTTGGAGGGGTTCAAAAGAGACGGCATAATGCTGCTTCGTTATTGTTACGGTTTCAGGATCGGAAGCTTTTTGTTTGAAATCAATGCGATGCTCCTTTGTCAAAATACA
>JBBSXE010000070.1:0-3405 GCA_038045925.1 Nanobdellota archaeon | reverse complement strand
CTCTTCCAGAAATGGTCAGCGTCTTACCTTTGCGAAAAAATCAGCAAAATATTTATGATATTCTTCCGCTGTGTGCATCATCAATCTATCTCTCACGTAGCAAGATATAGCTCAAGAATTGCATAATTTCCTGCCTTCGGCGGGTCGACGCTGCGGTATTGCACGAGTAAAGGGCCAACAGGAATTGTTTCGTCAACATCAATCTTATACCTGTGTTTATCATAAAAGATAGTTACTTGAAATTTGCCCACCTCATCAACGATATAGACCTTTTCTTCGTTTTCGCCTGTTGTGTACAGCAAGTGTGTTTTTCTCTGCATATATACGCGCAATGGAAGGTTCGCTTCACTAATGAGCAATTGATCTCCCGCTTTTACCCGCTTCTCTTCTTCAGGCTTTATTAACTCCTGCTGCTTTTTCAGCTCTTCTTTCTCCTCCACTTCGTCGCAGATATAATCGTTGTCCGCGTCACGGCAGCAGCTTTCGCCGATTTGAATAAAACCTTCTGAGCACTTGACCTGCTGTTCTGTCTGGCATGCGCTAAGAAATATCGCCGCAAGCGCAAATATGCTTATGACCAGTATTTTCATTCTTTTTTCTTTGCGTTTTTACTCATATAAACTTTTCTCTTTTCTTTTTTATCTTTTTTATCTTATTTTTCGCTTTCTTTTGAATACTCTATTGCATCTTACTGTGGTTCGGAGTTTCATTTTTGAAAAGATGTGCTGTAGAATTAAAAAATGATAGTTTTTGCCTTACAGTAACTCAATAATCAACCGAAATGTTTATTAAGCAATCAGTAATTCTTAATGCTATGCATAAAAAATGAACTATATGTTTCTCTTGCTTGGAGCTCTTAGTATACTCTTAATCGGCTGCAGTCAATCCACTTCAATTCTTAATTATAAAGAAATCGATATTGGTTGTTTACCTGGACTTATCGGTAGCCCTGATCGATTGGTGATCCGCAATCAACAAGAATACGATGCTCTCTTAATCACATACTTCGAAGAAACTAAGAAAAGCTACAAAGAATTGTGGGGAGTAACAACCGATGAAGAACTGAATAAAGGAATGCCATTTAAAGATTGTGACGCAAAATTAACACCTATAGACTTTAAAACATATATACTGTTATCTCATTACGCCCAAGGATCAGGCTGCACAGCGGAGTTTAACAAAGATGTACAAATGGATAAACTCAATAAAAAAGTAATCTTTACTATCGATGTTGTTGAGATTGGATCGTGTGAACGAGCACAAGTGTATAGATCATCTGTTCTTATATCAAGAATTCCAGATGATTATGCTGTTGATTTTAAAGTAGTGTAGACTCAAGATTCTGAGTTTTTTTCCCCACTCCTCCTTACATTTCTCGGTTCGTTGAATACGTACTGAGAAAGACAATCTTTTTAAACAGAAACATTCCAGATTTATGGATGCAAAAAAAGCCTCGCTGGGGATTATGGATACCTCTTGGAATTATCGCAATTCTTGTTCTCTGGTTTGTTGGAACGTATAACTCATTAGTTCGGCTCGATAACAGTGTTGAGGAAAAATGGGCGCAAGTTGAAAATCAATATCAACGACGCATTGACTTGATTCCTAATCTTGTGGAAACTGTCAAGGGATTCGCGAGCCATGAAAAAAATCTATTTACAGAAATAACAAAACTTCGCAGCCAATGGAGCAATGCCCAAACACGCACAGAACAGACTACGGCTGCTCAAGGGCTTGACAGCGCAGTATCACGACTTCTTTTGGTCGCAGAAAATTATCCGCAGCTGAAAAGCAATGAGAATTTTTTAGCGTTACAATCTCAATTAGAGGGGACTGAAAATCGCGTTGCAACGGAACGAAAACGCTACAATGAGGATGTTTTGGCATTTAATACTAAGATTCGAACCTTTCCTAGTTCCTTGATCGCGGGCATGTTCGGCTATCAGAAAAAGGATTATTTCCAAAGCGATGAGGGCGCGGACCAAGTTCCTCAAGTGCAGTTTACGTAATTTTTTGCAGTTCTCCCTTTTTCCAGAGCGTAAATTATATAAGCTCATTCTTCCTCATATTTTTATGCATTCCAAGCGTCATCAAAAAAAAGAAACTTCCATTTTCCTTTCTCGCGATCACCACTATCTTGGATTGTTTGTTGTTTTGATTCTTTCTTTTGTCGCATTTGCTTTTCTTTCACCTGTTGAATTCGGCGGAGATATTACCGGGTTTCAAGTTTTTCATCTTGTCAAAACAAATCCGCAGATCGCAGCGTTATCTTTTTTTGTTCTTTTGTTCGGCGTTTCATTTTTTGTTTTAGCAACTTTTCGTTTGCTGTCCCGCGTTTTGTAATCTCTGCAATCTTTTTCCTCAAATTACTCGCGCACACTGAAAACGAAACATTTAAATACAAATAGATACTGTAATATATCTATTAGAACATATATCTTCAAAGACTACGCACATGAATGTGACTTTTAGTTTGACGACAATGAACACACAGCATTTTTATTTCGCTCTTCACGCGCGTCATACTTTTTTCGATTTATGTTCTATTCAACGCAACGGAGGTGTTGGAACACTATGAAGCAAAAACGAACAACGCGACGAACAGTTTCTGCAAGCAAACGCAGATCATCTGTCCGCGCACAAAAATCTCGTAGAACAAAATCAACGAGATCTTCACGAAGAAAAAGTCGATAATTGAATACATTTCATTATCACGGGGCTCTTTATGAGCTCTCTTTTTCTTTGTTTTCTTCTTTTTTTTCTTTCAATTGCCTATCGCAACCCTTAAATAATTAGAAAACTTCTTTAAAGGATCAAAAAAGGAGGTTCGCTATGCAATTTTCTCGACGCGGTATGGGTGCAGTAGGATGGATTATTGTTATTGCAGTCATCGCTGTTGTGTTATGGTTACTCTTAAAGCAATAACCGCTTAAGCTGGTAGCCAAATCTCTGGAGATTGATTTTTTTATTGGAAATTATCACTCCTTCTTTTTTCAACAGTACTTCTTTTTTTTCACTGCCATGCGCAAATCCTCCAATGTTTCCTGAACTTGCAATAACTCGATGACATGGAACTTTTGGCGCGTAGGGATTGTTGTGGAGCGCTTGCCCGACGGCGCGATATGCATTTACATTCAGCGCATGAGCGATATCTTTATACGTCGCAACCTTTCCTTTCGGAATCTTTTTTATTATCGCATACACGCGTTCCGCAAACGTTGTTTTCATAGTTTTTCCTTTCTCTTTCGATTTTATAGAATTTACTTACCACTCTATAGAAGTTAAAATAGAAAGCTTTTTAAACTCTTTTTGAGCTGTTATTGTCGTGATAGACCATGGTACTTGATGAAAATAATTCACTTTTAAGCCCCCATATACGAGAATCACCCTTTACGCCTTATTTAG
>JBBSXE010000069.1:0-5367 GCA_038045925.1 Nanobdellota archaeon | reverse complement strand
GAAACATTGGCATCTCTTATTGCCACATGGCAAATGCAGAAACTTGACGTGAAGACAGAATTAACCAAAATGTTATCAACCAATCTGTGTTAAAGAGCTAAACAAATACGTTTTTATCTATAAATTCAACAACAATTCCCTTATCTGACTTGGATATCTCTCTCAAAATCCAACCAACACCTGTTTTTGCAAAACGTTCATCTCTTTTTATTAAAATAGAGCAAGAATCAAGAAGTAAAGGTAAGTATTCTTTTTCTTTTGTTAGATTGGCAAATGCGACCAATGACGCTCTTGCCTGCCAAACATTCCTAGCATTATTCCATTTTGAAATTGCTCTAGCGCAAGGCATTCTGTTCTCTTTTATTATTGGTCCCAGAACCCTAACACAAAACCAATCGCATATGTTCCAGTCATAAATGTAATTTTCTTTGAAAAGTTTCTCAAACTTTAAAATAAGCAATTTCCAATCAAATTTATTGTGAAGATAATTTTGCAAAAACAAAATACCAGCGAGTTTGTCTTCTGCATACTTCTCAGCAAAAAATGAAAGAGCCAAATCTAATTGTTTATTAGGTGATAATCTTTCGATATGCTCTTCTTTATACCACTCTTTAAGCTTCTCTCTTATTTTAGGAATTCCAACACCACGAAATTTAGTGTTGTGTTTAACATAATTCTCCCACCACTTTTTAGTCTTTTTATCGGCGATTTTATCAAGTTGAGACTCAAAAGTTTTGATTAGCTTTTTATTGTCTACCATATTGAATCAAAGTGGTTAGGTTGTTATAAAAGTTGTGTAAATCTTTAGAGACATTAAAAACTTCAAAAATGACTCATAAAAGGTGACGTTTACTTTACAGCTCAGAAAAAAGTGAGCTGTTAAGTTAACGTCAGGTGATAAACAGAAAAGTTATTAAAATCCCCCTTATAAGTGATAATTATGGAATTGGTTGATTTTATAATCAAGTCTAAGAAACAAACTTATGCAAGCGGAAAACCTGCAAGAAAATTGAAAGATGGTTTTGAAGAGTTTGTTTACGAAGAAGGAGACTACAAATATAGAGACAGATATCATGCTAGAGATCCTAGACCTTTCGGCGGAGAAGAAGTTGTTTGGCAAAACGGAAGGGCTATTTGGATGATGAATTATTATGGTTTTATGCTTTCTACAAAAGTTGATAGTAAAGCAGTATACGAATTTCTTAGAAAAGCCATGAGCCTTGTAGATGAACAAAGACCATTTAGAGGCACATCCAATCTTAAAGAAGGAGATTTTGAATATATAGATAGTAGTGAAGGAGATGTAAATCAATTTAAAGGAACTGAAAGAATATTGTTTAAGGGTAAAGAAGTGTATAGATTAGAGTATCATGGGGGAAGTGTATAATGAAAACAATTTTAGTTGATGCGGTTGATACTTTTGTTATTGAGAACGATGATGCCTTTATTATTTTTAGAGAAATGCATGATTTACTAGAGACATTTCCAAATAGAAAGATTATTCTTACAGGGGCAAATGATGAGCAATTTAAGAAGTTTGGATTAGACAAAATGCCCTATGAGGTTTTTACTCTAAAACATAATCCAGAGAAGACTGACCCAAAATATTTTGAGATAATGCTTAAACAATTTGGTCTGAATAAGGAAGATGTTATTTATTTTGAACATAACCTACAAGCTATAAAAAGTGCGGAATCTATGGGCATAAAATCTTATTATTATAATCCCGACAGAAAGGATTTGGGAGCTTTAAAGAAATTCTTGGATGAAAATTCTTTATAGTGAAGATTTTCTAATCAAATCAAGCCATCTATTCTCTCCAAATTCTAAGTTAACTCCTGCACTTTCGGAAGGAACTTCATCAGTAGTTGAATGATTTTCTATAAAGTTGTGTTGAATAACTACTTCCAAATATCGTAGAATGAATAACATGGAAAGAAGGACAAGAATTAGGAGCAGAGATTAAAGAAAGTAAATTGATTGTGAAGAAATCTTAATTTTTTTGCTCAAAATTCCAGATGTTTACTTTACAGCTCACTTTTTCACAAGTAACAAAAGAGATTGCTATGGATGAAAGTAACTTAAAAGAGACCTATAATGTAGAAGATAGATAAATCTAAAAGAAAAAAGAAGCGCCCCTATCGTCGTGGGTGGTAATAATAGGTTTGCCCTGCGGGAACATTGCTGACGGTCTCGTCTTGCTCAGGTTCCTTAACTTTTCTGAACGCAATAACCAGACCAAGCACGATCAACACAATGATCAAGACAGCGAAGACAACTACTAAAACAGTCTTTACTGCGCTTGTTGTGCTTGCTGCAGGCTGTTCTGTTGCTGTTGCAAGAACATTTGTATTAATCGTGAACTCCTGCAAGATTTCTCGTCCTGACAAAATGCGGACAACAGAGACATAATTCTTTGGTTCTGTATTTGCGTTCGGCTTCAAGTAGATCATCGCTTCTGCGGTGCCATCAGGCGCGACAGTGATAAATCCAGGCTCAACACGATATTGTGCCCAGCTAACCCCGTCAACTTGCAAGGAATAAACGCCTCGCTCAGTGCCGAGATTCGCGAACATGACTTTGTAGATGATTTCTTCATCCTGTTTCACGCTTTTTGACGTGCTGTCGATGTTTACAATCGTATCAGTTTCTTCTGTTGCAATGCCGACAACCGTAAAGGTTCTGGATGCGGAGAGGAAGCTGTGCCCTCGATTATACAGAATATCAACGTTAATGGTGTATTGTCCTGATGCCGCGTCTGCTGGAATGCGCAAGAGGAAGTCAACACGCTGCGAGCTTTCTTCTTGGAGATTAAATGTTCTCTTGTCTTCCATAATCTGCGTAATAAGTTCATCAAGGTAGTTGACAGATGAGATGCCGAGTTCAGGCACTGATACAGTCACTTTGATGTTTTCTTCTTTCTTTTCTCCCATGTTCTCCAAAACAGTCGAGACAAATAATGGCTGTCCAGCTTGAATAGTTGAACTTGGATTTAAGACAATATCAAACACATCAATATTATGGCGTTGTTCATCAATATAAACGGTAAATTCCTGTTCTTCTTGATTCAACGTGTCAGATACTTCAATGCGCAAGGTATATTGCTCAGACGCATCAATATCTTTTGGAATATCCAAAACTAATGTTTTCTTGTAGAGGTTCTGTCCGTCAATGGAAAAAATCTCTGAAACATCGGAAATCGCGCCGAATTCATAGCCAAGCACTTTTGCTTCCACACGAACATCGGAAAGAGTTTGTGTTGGCAAGGTTACATTAATTGTTCCTTGAACCCAGACTTCAATGTCCAGTTGCTCGCCACGTTCAACATCTAAAGATCTTCCAGTAATGTCAATGTTGTTCACCAAGACTTTCAAAATATCATAATCTGGTGAGACTGTTGCTGCGGATGCAGTTCCTACAAAACTCAATAAACTAATCAAAACTAAAAATAATGTTCGTGTGTATGTGCTTATCATTGTCGTTTCAAACCCCCATTAAACTATATAGGTTTTAATTGTTGCTATCGAGTAGTTATGATTAGTATTTAAACCTTTCGGTAGTAACTATTTTCCTCCAAAACGTTCCCGCAGAAAAGTACAGACAAGAAAAATAAGAGATAACGACGCTAAAACACCAAGCAATAGGAGTGTAATCAGCAGGTGAAGGGAAAATCTGGGTTGTTGTTCCACAGCTAAAACAGATGACGGTTGCGTAAATAGAGAAGGATCGAGTTGTTCTGAAGAAGAAAGAATCAATGACGTCAGTTGCGGTTTTTTACAGCCCGCAAAGGAAAACGATTGCAGATATTCGCGAATGCCTCGTTCAGTGTAGAGGCGGACATCAAAAGTATATGCTCCTTGTGTTGTTTTTTCAAGGGAAAAGGGAAGGGGAATGGTTTGTTGTTCTCCCGCAAAGACGCGAATGCTCGGCGAAAAGCTGTCAACTTCTAAATCATCCCGCACAATCGCTGCAGAAACAATCGCATCCAATGTTCCTGTATTTTTCACCGTCACCAATGCAGTTACGTCTGATGCGCAGGTTAAGTCAACAGAGGAAATGGAAACGGCAATAACCTCGACGTTGTAGACCTGCTTCTCAGGAAACGATTGGGCAAGGAGTGCTGGCGCGCTGAGCAGAACAACAAGCGCAAGCCATGAACAGATGATATGCAGGTTCATACCACCACTAAAAAATAGTATCTTTATAAAGATGGCGATTTCATCCTGTCTTTTTAAAACACAAACTATTTAAACCCAAAGATGGGACAAAAAAACTAAAAATGGGACAAGATAAAAATACAATGGACAGACTGCTGGAATTAATCTTTGAAAATCCGGGAAAAGCGTTTACAGTACGAGAGATCTCACAAAAAACAAGAATACCTAAATCTACTGTACAGCGTTACCTTCAGCAGCTTAAGAAATCAAAGATGCTGAAAAAAAATAATGAGTTGCTAGTAGACGCTTATACAAAGTTTCTAAAATCTTTTTTTATGATCAAGAAGATTATAGAATCAGGGCTCATAGCGCATCTCGAGAAAACATTCACGCCTTCAGCGATTATACTCTTTGGCAGTGCCAGAAAAGGAGAGTACACTAAAGAAAGTGATATTGACGTATTTGTAGAAACAACAAAAAAACAAGAAATAGACCTCGTGACATTTGAAAAGAAATTGAAACACAACATTCAACTATTTAAGGAGTCCAGCATACAAAATCTTCCAAACGAGCTCTTCAATAATATTATGAATGGCATAAAATTAAGCGGATATATCAAACTAAAATGACAAAAAATGAATTGACTTTTATGGAGTGGATGGAATGCGAAAGAGATTTTATCCGACAAACAGAAAAAGACCAAGAAAAAATAAAATCAATCCTAAAAATGACGACAAAAAGACATACATTTATTAAATCAGTCGAAGTAAATGAGAATAATATCTCGTTTATCGTTGAGAACTACTACGAAATCATCAAAGAATTACTGGTTGCGCTGCTTCTAAAACAAGGCTTGAAATCAAAAAATCACCAATGTCTCATTACATATTTTCATAATCACTATCCGCAATATGAAGGAGAATCGTACATTATTCTTCGGATGAACTATGTCAGAAACAGATTAAACTATTACGGAGAAGAGATTAGTCGAGATTTTTATGAGCACAACAAACACAATTTTGAGAAGATTACTGCAATACTCACAAAGATTTTGGAGAACTAACAATGTTCGGCGGCGTTTACGCAATTATCACGGATAGAAAAGGAAGAATGCTCTTACAGCTCAGAAACCGTTTCAGAATTCCCGACGGCAACAAATGGACGTTGCTAAGCGGCAAGATAAAAATCTGGGAGAGTGCAGAAACTGCTA
>JBBSXE010000068.1:0-2401 GCA_038045925.1 Nanobdellota archaeon | reverse complement strand
TTATCTCTTATTTGTAATTACTTCATAATAGTTAAAAAAGAAAGATTTATATAGTAGCTTTACCTTATATATCTGTATTCAAAGGAGGATATACCATGAAAAGAATAACTAAAAACATCGAAATGAGTTTATTAACAGTTCTTGCCGCATGTGCAAGTCTTAAGCAAGAACCTTTAGTCAGAGAAACAGTTCCAAATGTACAAATACAACTTTCTCCTCAAGAAAGACAAATTAATGCTTATCAACACAGATTTAATGGTTTTTATGACTTGGCACTGAGAAGCTATGCAACTTCACAACGCACTCAAAATGGAGACGCTGTCGATAAAGCAGTTTCTGGAAGTGCTTCACAAGCATATGCAGATAATGTTGCTGGTATAAATTCTTGCATTCAAGAGCTTAAAACCTTGCATGCTGATACAGCTTACCTGGAGAAATTAGTTTCTGCCCTTCCAAAACAATAATATTTTTTTATTCTCTTTTTGGAAACCTTTAAAAGAATCATTGTCCTCTCCGTAGGATGACTCCCTTTACGATCATACTAGTTTTGTTTTTTTACTTTCTTCATAGACGTGTTCGCTTGTTACAACACCATTTGGAAGAAGTGCAGTTTTCTTATCAAAGCGCGAATGTCAAACACGGCAAGCGATGGGAACATTTTGTGCCTTTTATGGAGGATTTTAGCAAGGTAGCCACAGCGAGAGAATTTTGTTTTCATTGGGATGCCTATTGATGGCATAAGTTTTGATGATGATGGGATCAAATTTATTGAAATAAAAACTGGAAAAAGTCAACTGAATCAAAAACAGAAACAAGTGAAAGATCATGTGCAGAAGAAAAATGTGGAATGGATAGAACTTAGATTCTAAAAATTGCGTTTGTTATTCACTGAGCAGCCACTTCCATATGGGCATTATAGATATCTTTTTTTTATTTATGGTTCTTACTTCTTCTTGATCTTCTGTCAGTATTATTCCTTCATCCAGGTTATATGCTTCAAGCGCCTCTAATAAACCTTTTATCTCTCTAGCTTCATTTTCTTCATTAAGCATTGCAGTTACCTGCAGAACAGCTTCTACTTTATTTTTTGCCACTATTACGAAATCACACTCATATTTTTTCCTATGATAATAGACCTGCTTGTTTTTTCTCCTTAGCGCTAGAAATACAGTATTCTCCAAGAGCTTTCCTTTATCCTCAGAGAACTTGAAACTTATAGAATTGAGCAGTCCATTATCTATGCAATATACTTTTTTCATCGAACCAATCTGCTTTACCAGTGCGTATTCATATTTCATATTTTGGAAGAACAAATAAGCGTCTTCAAAATGAGCTATGTGCTCTATTATCGTGTTTTTACTTGTTTTGAACCCTATAAACACTAGCTTGTTTGCTAACCTAGTATAAGACATCTCACTGGACACTGATTGAAATAACAATTGCGCAAGAGACTTGAGTTTTTTTACATCCTCAATGTTATATCTCTCTACTATATCTTTAAGTATCATTGAATCATAATATCCCTGCAGAATTGTTTCTTTTGGAATATTTTTGTTCACTAGTATGGCTGGATATCCTCCATCTACCAAGAATTTAGAGAATAATTTTTTTATTGCTGTTTTTTCTTTGCTATAAGATATTGTTTTTAGATTGTAATCAACTTTATTCCACAAGAGTATTTCCTTGAAACTCAAAGGCAGTATCTCTTTATTTATCACACGACCTCTTAATTTGGTGGATATTTCTTTGCTCAATAATTTTGAACTTGAGCCTGTTACGACAAGCTGTATCTCTTTTCTTGTATCATAGATTCTTCTTACCCACGCATCCCAATCTTTGACTGTCTGTATCTCATCCAAAAACAAATATAGCTTATGCTTTTTGCTAATTTCAGACAGTTCTAGAAAATATTCCAGAATTTTCTCTAAGTCATTAGCACTCGCGCCAAGAAGTCTATTATCCTCAAAGTTAATATAAAGCATATTTTCCCTAGGGATTCCCTGATTGAGGAGTTTTTGCATTAGCTGAAAACAAAAATAAGTTTTTCCAGCTCTTCGAGGACCAGCAATAGTCATAATAAAATCTATGTTTAAGTCTATATCGCACAACCTAGGCAGATGATCTGGAATCTGAAATTCTTTCCAATTGACAACAATTTGTTTGTAATCCATGTTTTTTCCATTGAACAAATTATGTTTTATTTGTATTTTGTATAATACACTTTATATATAAGCTTTTCTGTACTTGATCACAAACATCAAATGATATTTGATGACATACACTTTATGGCAGGCGTGCTTTAGCTCAAACATAAGTGTAACTGATTAGCTGCTCTAGTATCTAAATTGTGAACTACCGCGGGCTAAAGCCCGAATGGCGTCTGATGCGAATAATTGAATAA
>JBBSXE010000067.1:0-21014 GCA_038045925.1 Nanobdellota archaeon | reverse complement strand
TTCAGGGTTAATTATTTAAATACCTTTCTATGAGTTATGATCACGAGAAATAACTTAGACTGCTGCACAATTAAACACGGCTTTTCCATTTTCTAATGCCCAACAAGCCAACGTATCTGTATCAGAACATACTCCTTCATCCTTAAATCTCTCTTCAAGAGGTATGTTCCGAGGAAAATTGCGATAATTTTCTAGAAAAACTGCTACACAAGATCCTAAGCACTCATCAGAATCTTTACAAGACTTTCCCGCATCGCTTAACTTGTCAACACATTCTCCACTACTTGGCTCGGTAAATACTCCTGCAGACCATGTTCTCCCGCTCTCTCTACAATCCTCTATCTGGTCTTCCACGGTTAAACCAGTTTTTGATTTAAAATAAGCTCTTGTTGTCCTCTTACAATTTGCTACTTTTGTTTTAATTTCGTATCCTCTTGATGTCCCTGTGTCCTCTTCAATTAGATTGCCTGCAGCATCGTAAAATTTTGAACTGCACACTGTTGTTCCACAGCTTACTGCATAAAGTATTCTTTCCGCAGATGACGCATCATCACAGACATAGTATTTCCACTTCCACTCTATGTATTCTTGCTCATCTTCAATGATTGGAAAATCCTCTCCTAAAAGGGAATCTTCTTTTTGTTTATCTAAATTTTCTGAATCCTTAGCAAACTCTTGTGCGCATGAAGAGATTGAAATTGCGAGAAGAAAGAATAAAAAAATTTTATATGTCTGATTCTGCATAATCATTCCTATCATTAATTATTTAAATACCTTTCTATGAGCTTTTTCTGAATGGAATTCTTGGCACGAGGAAAGCGCGGCGATGTCTATCTGACTCGCTATCGCGGAAAAACTGTTGTCGTCAAGCAAAAACGCCACGAGAGCACCGCCTTAGGCGCATTGGAAAATGAAGCGTATTGGCTGAAAAAAGTAAACACGAAAAGCATTGGTCCAAAATTTATTTATTTCACTCACGGCAAGCTGATGATGGAATACATTCAAGGAGAACCGCTTCAAGAGTATATTGAAAAAAAACAAATTTCAAGGGCATTTATCAAGGAAATTCTTTTGCAGTGCCGCATATTGGATCAGATGCGTGTGAACAAGTTTGAAATGCACCATCCTGTCAAGCACATCCTCTTTCGCAAAGGAAAAATATCGCGACAACGCGTGGTGATGATTGATTTTGAACGCTGTCGATCAACATTGCAACCAAAAAATGTCACGCAGTTCTGCCAGTATCTCATCAAGATTGGACTTGGTAACCACGACACACTTATTCCGCTTTTGCAGAACTATAAAAAAGACTACAGCTTACGAAGCTTTCGAAACATCTTGAACGCTTTTCTTTGATTTCCGTTGTTTTTTTGGCGCTTTTTCCTTCTGTGGGCGCTGGGCTTGCAGTCGTTTTCTGACGTAATAAACAGGATTGCGAAAATGACAATGATTGTTGTTGCAGGTTCCGATGATAGGGTAATAGGCTTGATTGTCGCAATTTGGCGGAAGAATATTTTCTTGCTGCCGCTTGTGCCATGTTACCTGTGTTTTGATGTACCCTTCGCGCAACGGCTCGTAATTTTTTTTATTCCATTCCAATAATCTTTCAAAAATTTCATCGTGGTTATAGCCCATGTGGCGGAAAAAATTGATCAAGACGAAAACTGCGCGCTTTCTGCCGTCAGAATCCATTCCTCGCAATGTTTTTTGGATACATTCCGGAAAGAGTTCATCTTTTACTTTGACTTTTGGAATTTCAAACGCGTCTTGTGTTCGCGCCGCATTTTTGTCTTTTGGCGCTGTATAGCGATCTTCTGTTTTTACCGCCATGTCAAACGCTTCAATAATGAGATGCTTCGCCTCGACAGTCGCTGGTTGCACTACAAAGGGAATATCGGTGGTGACGTTTTCTATTTTTGCCTGACGCAACGAGAAATTTTTGATCGCGTCCGCTTTTACTGGAATGCTGACCAACCCAGACTTCTCATTGATGGAATAGACTGCGCGAAACATGTGGCGCGATGAGATTAACACACTATCAATGCCGACAACGCTGAAGGGATCAAACTTGTTCTGCTTGAGCAATTCTTCTGCTTTTTTTCCTGTTGCTTTTTGCATTTCATCAACGGTGCTTAAAGAAAGAATCTGATCGCGCAACGGCTTCTCGATCATCTGTTTCAAGTGATTCGCGACGTTCCGCACGCCATCGGGAAACAATAAGCGCGTTTCTTGATCGTTGACTTGCTCTGGAAATGACTCAAACGGCACAAAGAGGTGAAAACCAGATCTGCCGCTGAACTTGCAGCCAATGGAGGCAACATTATAAAAGTTTAATGCATCTTTCAACAATATTGCGGCGCATTTTGCAAACTCAATAAAATTTGTATCGAGATCAAGCACGAGATCCCAGCCGATGCGAATCTCGTCCAGCTGCCGTTTTGCCATGCCTGAGCGCAGCTGCAACGGATCTTTCCACCGTTCTTCTGAGACGTGAAATGATGTTACTCCTTTTTTCGCGAGCTCGAACACATCTGACGGATACTGCAATATGTCTGGCCGCTTGCCAAAGCCACCTTCACCATACTTTACTGCAACTTCCCGGTCTTTTGCGAGCTGCACAATTGCCTGCTGCACGTCTTTTCTCGCGTAATGGCGAAGTATTCTTGGATCGATCATGCTTGCTTAAGGTAAAACGGCGTTTAAATAGATTATGTGGTTTTTTTCGAAAATTTATCGGTTTAGTTTAGTACTGTATGCCTACTGAGGATATTTGCAATCTTCTGTTGTCGGTCTTTTTCTGTATGCACCATCAAAAAAACCTTATCTTTTCCAAAAACAATTTCTACATAATACTCATCTTGCTCAAAAGCTGTCCTTAGATCTGTATATGTTTTGATATTCTTTTCTTGGTTAAACATAGGCTCATGACTTTGTGAATCTTCTGGCCTTCCAAAAGCATCCCATTCTTCAACATCCAATTGATTTAATAGATCACGAATTACTGCAAAGATGTTTTGAACTTTTGGAAAAACGTACTAATTGTGACGCTCTGATTTACCTATGCCTATGAGCGTTATCTTCACCATAATTATTCTAGGACGTGTAAGCTTATTAATTTTTCTTCTCTTGTTCATTTCCCGCTGTCAACTCTTTCTGCAGCTCCTGCGCGCGAGCAAGATATCTTTCTGTCTGCTCATGAACTGTTTGAAACAGGTCTTGTAATTCTGCAACCTGCTTTTCTATTGTGCTCTTTGCTTCTGGAATGGTTTTGCTGACAGCAACGCCTGCGCCAACCATGAGAAGAACTTTCTGCGTCTCTTTCAATTCCGCCTGCGCGTACACGCCATTGCCCAACGTTACAAACATTGGCGCATTTTTTTTTACTACGGAGAAATCATCCAATGCATTCGAGAGCTGCATCAATTCTGTTATCTGCTGCTGAAGAATCTGCGATTGCTCTTGCAACTGCTGGAGCTGCTGTTCGAGTGATTTAAATTCAAGATATTTCTGCTTTTTTTCATCCGCCATCTTATTTTGATTTCTTTCCTTCTTTCTTTTTTTCTTCCTTCTTCTTTTCCTGTTTTACTGGCGTTTTTTCTTTCGATGGCTTTGGCTGCTTTTCCGACGCTTTCTGCGGCTCTTGCCGCTTTCTTTTTCGCATTGGTCTGCTTTCTGTTCGCGTTTTTGGCTTTGTGTCTGTCACAGAAATCTTAAGCTTTTCTAATTCTTTGACAACATCCGCGTGCGACGCGCCTTTCTTGATCTCCACAACATCTTTTGTCGGCTCAAGATGCATGATATTGCAGCGCTTTCTCTTTATCTGGCCGTCAATGAGCACGAATGTTTTGTCTACGACTTCAACAATGACACAGTATTTTCCCGCGCTTCTTCCCGCGATTTTGAGACAAACTCTTCCGACATCCAACATATTACTTCACTCCATTTCTTGCTTTCATGATCATTGCCTTTCTCAGACATGGCGAGCAGAGCACACCGCCATATGGCCGCTCAGGTCTTCGCTGCGATCTTGGTATTTGCTTCATTTCAGGAGGCCGTTCTTGCGGTACGCCGATTAATGTTTTGCCACACCAGGCGCAATGCGCTTTTCCCAGTCTGCGCTCCCGATATTGCACCACCACTCTTCCGCCTGGCAGTTTTTTGTGTACTTTTCTGAATGATCTCGATCTTCGTTGTTGTACTGTCATGTTAATGCACCTTCAATAGTTTTCTTATGATAATACTGAATATAATCGATGTTACAATGTAGGTCATCAGCCATCCAAATCCCGTGCCGAAGAATGGAATTGGAAATCCCCAGGAAAAAAGATCGCCTGAAGGAAGATACGTTTTTCGCATCCATCCAAACACAATAATGATCGGAATAAAGGTGATTATCATTGGCCGCAGACTCTGCTTAAAATACTGCAAATTTTTTTCCATCAACTGTTTATTGATTCGAGTAAATTTTTCTGGATGATCCTTTACTTTTTTCAGCTCCTGCTGCAATATTTTGAGCTCTGCTTTCAATGCTTTCATCAATTCTTGTTTTGTCAACAGCTTGTACGCTAATGTGATGAGAAGTGTGAGTATAAATGAAATCACCACGAGGCTCCAACGAGACCCTATTGTTGCGATCAATGGCCCGAAGATGCTGTTGAAAAAATTGTCAAGTACCATGTTTTTTACTCCATCATCTTTCTCAATGCCGGATGCATGTCCATCATGTGCTGGCGCGCAATGTCCTCGTAGAGCTTATAGATGATCATGACTGTCAATAAGATTCCTGTTCCGTTTGACAACGCTCCCGAGAGATCTGCTGTGGCAGCTAACACGCCGATACTTATACCTCCCAGCACGGTGAGCGAAGGAATATACCTATTTAAGATTTGCTCAATAATACGAGGATCCCTGCGAAAGCCTGGAATCTGCAATCCTGACGAAAGGATCTGCTTTGCCTGCGCTTGAGCGTCCATTCCCGCGGTCTGCACCCAGAACACAGAAAAGAGCACAGAACCCGCAACCATCAACAAAATGTACGAAAAAGAATAAAAGATATCCATGAATCGCAAACTTCCGGTAATAATGCCATTAATCAGATTTGGCGGAAAGATCCATAATACAAATCCTGTTGCCGGTGTATTTCCCACAAATGTTCCCAACAACGGATGGCCCCAATTCTGCAAGAGCCGCGCAAGCAACTGAATATTTGCCAGCAATGCCGCGATTAAAATGACGGGAATGTTTGACGTGTAGAGGAAACGCAATGGCCAACGGATGCCGAAGCCTCGAACACGACCGAAGGAGAGGGGAATTTCCACTTTCATTGATTGCGCATAGACGCTGACCGCGAATATGAGGATTGTCGCGAGAATCGCCGCGAGCGCGAGAGCCGCTCCCTGCGGATTTCCACCCATCAACGAAACAAAAAACACCCAGATTTGACCGACAGGCGCTTCACTCGATCCCAATGCCCATGTTCCCGCGCTTGATAATGGGCTGAATGCGCGAATAAAAATCGAGCTTGAAACGCCGGCAGCGATAAACAGGCTAATACCGCTTCCAAATCCCCATTTTGTCGTCACTTCATCCATGAACATGACCATCAATCCGCCAAGAATTAACTGACCAACCAACATCAATTGTATGAAGACATACGCTGATGTTCCCGCAAGCTCTTGTGCTGGCGCAAGACCGCCCATAAATACGTAAATAAACGCTTCAAAAATGACAAAAAAAAGCGAGAGAATCTTCTGCAAGCCTTGAAATTGTTTCTTTCCTTCTGGCGTCGCTGTATTCAATTTTAAGATACCTGAACCTACCAGCAGCTGAAGCACAATCGACGCTGTTACCAACGGACCAATACCTAATGACATAATAGAACCAAAACTTGCACCTAAAATGATGGAAAGCGATTCGAATTGCGCGAGCGCGTTTTGACCAAGACCATACAACGGAATGACTGAAAGAAGAAAAAACGCGACAAGAATAAGCGCAGTCCATTTTAATTTTGTTTTGAATGAAAGCCTTTTTTCTGTCGGACTTCTTACTTCTGGAAAAAATGAGAGAAATGTATCAAGGAATGCCATATTTTCTCTTTTCCTATTTTTTTATGGTTCCACCGGCTTTTTCTATTTTTTCTTTTGCTTTTTTGGAGAACGCGTCAACAATAATCTCATGCTTCATTTTCGGTGTTCCTTTTGCCAATAATTTTGTGTATCCCATATCACGAAGATTAATAGACTGCTGCTGGGGAAGATTTTCAATGTTAATTGCATAGACTGGCTTTACTTTTCGCGTTGAACGCACAAACCCATGTCCTCCATAATATTTTCCTTTGTAGAGCTTGATTGTGAGCGACTTTTTCTGATTGTTCATACCAGCCCTACCACGACCGCCGCGATTTCCAGCGCCGCGATGTTTCTTTATTCCATATCCGTATGTACCAGAACCACGCAGCCTGGCCACTTTTTTTCTTCTTCTGACAGTCATTTACATCATCCTCGCGAGAAGCTCATTGATGTTATCCTTTCTGTAGCCGACAACACCGCCCAACGAATACGGCACTTTCAATCCTTTTCGCTCGAAACCATGCACAGGCGGATTGAGCTTGAAAAATGGCTTGAGACCTGGAATATCTTTCAACTCTTTTTCGCAAGCCATGAAATCTTTTGTGAACGCATCAAAATCAGTATTGCACTTTGCTTTCAAATACTCATTGGTTAGTTTCATCGCGCCCGGCAGTTTACCTCTTTTTTCCAACAATAAACGGAATGTTTTTTCATCAATTTCTCCCCATGTAATGACTTCTTTTACTTGCTGAATCATACCGACGTATTGCGGTGTGTTTTCAATAACCACACAATTATGTTTTTTATAGAGGCGAAGCATCTGCAAAGTACTCTTGAGCGTTTTGTTTAAGCCTGGTTTTCCTTTGATCCTGATGAGCACGATTCGTTGTTTATTCATGGAACTGACCGCCTTCAACAATGCCAAAATCTTTATACTGTTTTTGCTGGACTTTCACTTCTGATAATTGTTTCAACGCTGCAAAAAAAGCTTTAACCGCGTTTACTTTTGTTTTTGTCTGCCCGAATGTTTTTGAATAAATATCTTTCACACCCGCAAGCTGCATAAGTACTTTTCCTGTTTTTTCAATGACGAGACCTGTTCCTTTTGGCGCAGGCATTAATGTTACGCGCACTGAGCCACAACGGCCTTTAACCGCGAATGGAATTGAATTTGCTTCTGGAGCGACAGACTCCCAAGATCCGCTTCCCCTGCGTATCTTGATCACATTTAATTTTGCATTTCGCACTGCTTTCTCTCGCGCAGGAACTGTTTCTCGCGCTTTTCCGTATCCTATTCCTACATACCCGTTTTTGTTTCCTACAACAGCAAGCGCTGCAAAATGAGGCTTATTTCCTTCTGCTGTTTTTTTCTGCACCTGCCTCCAGATGGTTCTTTTTCCACCGCCAAACTTTCCTTTTGATTGACCTATGAGCAGCAGTTCAACTTGCAGATTTGGCAACAAAACATCGGTAATTTCTGCCTCTAAAATCGCGATCCCATTGTCTAAGATCTGGTCAATCGAGGTAACCTCTCCCGCCTTTACTTTCTTGCCGAGCGCTGTTTTTGGCTGCCATGATTCTTTATCGAAGGGTTTTACGCCTCCCATTCCTCTTGACGTGCTTCCTGACCGCACAACTCCTTCAGCCACAATTGCATTTTTTTCCGTCATGGTTTCTCCTGGAATGTTCTGTCGATTGCTTGTTTGATCTGATCAACATTGAGATTTTTAAACTTGATGTGTTTTCCTTTGATTCGCTCTTCTGATGGAAAGTTTATTGGGTTATAGGGTATTTTCATGCCCGCGTCGATCGCGCCTTTCACTACTGCAAACAGAATTGAACCTTTTCCAGCTGTCTGTAATCCAATATCGACAATCGCTCCTGTGATTTTCTTTCCTTTCGCTTTCAAACCAAGAAGGTATCCTGTCAAATATGCAGCAGGCGTATTCCTTCGCGCGGCTGGCCAGCCATATTTTTTCTGCAGATCTTTTGTCGACACTGAAACAAGGACATGATCTCCTGTTGCGTGAAATTCGATAATTTGCGCTCGAATATTCTTCAATGATTTTCTAATGACAAGCCTCAGCATCTTTCCCGTCAAAAGTTTTAGCCGTGCTCGATAATCTGTTTTACCGAGTCTCTTTCTTTTGAATGGCGGGCTATAAGGTCTTTGTTTCATGTTCTGTTTTTGCTACTCCGTGTTCTTCAAGGTATAAATGAATATGTCTTCTGCTTCTAAAGAATCCACCTTTTGCTTTTTTATAGAGCGTGTGGTATAATGCATGGGGGATAACTCCTCTTCTATTCAGCTCTTTCAAGACCTGTCTTTGCGCGCGAATACGATTTATCCACACGCGCTTACTTGAGATACGAGTACTCTGTTTTCCTTTTCTCGATCCAGGACCTTGTCGCCTTCCTTTTTTTCTCTGCAGTTTGTTCTCCCGTAAACGGGTGTGAGAATGACTCGTATACGGTTTTTTTTGGATTGCGAGATTTTTTATTAAACCGCGAATATCTACTTTTGTGATCGCTTCTTTTATTTCTGCTAATCTTTTTGGATCAAACCATATGCGATTTTCTCCGCATTTCAAGACTGTTGCCGCGAGCCGTTTTTTCTTTCCGATGTTCATTGTTGTTCAAGCACCTTTCGCTTCATTTCTTTCTCTTCTTTTGTTTTTTCCTCTTTTGCTTCTTCATTTGCTTTTTCTTTCTTTTCTTTTGTTTCTTTTTCTTGCGCACGCTGCAATGATTCTGTTTGTGCTTGTTTTTTCTTTTCTTCCCGCGATTTTGTCGATTCTTTTCTCTTCTTTAATGATTCTTCTACTTGACTTATAAACAACTCCGAATCTTTGACGTTCAAAATTTTACATTTTATTTCGCGAGCTCGCTTGACTAGTTCGAGTTTTTTCTTGATACCGACGGCGCTCGCAATCACGCACGCATCTTTCACTTTATTGAAATCTTTCAGCGTATGCACCACTGTTACATCATGCCCTTCTTTGGAAAGACCACGCACTTCTCTTGGTGATCCATACCCAATACTCGGTGATTTTGGATGCCCTCGAAAGCGCCTTCGCATACTTGAATGAATACCTGAAGAAGAACGCCAATTTTTTTCAAGAGACTTTACTTTATTCGCATCCTGCCTTAAGAAGGAAGGTTTCCTTGCGTTCATCGCATTGCGTAATTGAAGAAGCTTGTTCATGCTTGCACTCGCGCTGGTTTTTTAGTGATATAGATACCGTCCTGAAAAACGCGGCGATCACGATTCTTGATTGTTGTCGCAATTTCGATATTTGCCGCTGTCTGTCCTGTCGATTCAATATCTGTTCCTTCAACTGTAATATCATCCTTGTTCACAATGACTTTTACTCCAGGGAGAATTTTTGCTCTTCTTGGAATTTTTTCTCCGAGAAAATTACTGATAACCAAAACAATTCCTTCTTGCTTGACTGATATTGGGAAATGACCTGAACATATTTTAAGCGTATATACAAAGCCTTCTTTTGCACCGTGAAAAAGATTGAGAATGTGCGCATGCAATGTATTAATCATGCGCTTATTTTTTCGCGTTGTATTTTGCGATGTGAGAATGATCTTATTGTCTTCTTTCTTTACTTTTATAAGAGGATGCGCTAACGGCTTTATAATTGTTCCTTTTTTGCCGAGCACTGTCAACTTATTACCTTCCTGTATTACTTCAATACCTTGCGGTAATTCAATATCGTATTGTATTATTTCCTTTGTTTTTTTCGCTGTTTTTTGGTGCATATTAGTATACATACGAGATCAATCGTCCTCCAATGCCTTTCTTCTTCGCTTCAATATGCGTCATAATTCCCTGTGACGTGGAGATAATTAAGAATCCAAAATCTTTTGCTGGAAGATATCGCTTTTCGTATTTTTCAAATCCATCTCTTTTTACAGCAAAACGCGGCTTGATGACTCCGCAATTGTTAATTTTTCCTATGATGTGCAGGACCGCTGCATGTCCTTTATTATCCTCAGTGTAGTCAATCTTACCGAGGTAATTGTTATCCTGCATAATGCCCAATACAGTCTTTACTGTTATAGAAACAGGGCGCGCGCTACATATTTGTTTCCCTACTTTTTGAGCATTTACTATGTTACTCAGCACGTTTGCTAATGGATCGTTTAACATTTTTTTCCTACCTATATTTTTTGAATCCTATTGCTGGTGCAATTTCTCTGAAGCATTTTCTGCACAAATGCAGGCCGAATCGACGAATGTGCGCTCTGAAGCTGCCGCATCGTCTGCATCGCTGCGTGAAGATACTGCATGTTCTTTTTTTTGGAGTATTATGCTTTTTGTATTTTGCAAGCTTTGCCGGTTTACTTTTCAGCTGTTTGAACATTTTTGTATAATTGCTTGTCGTCATGTTACGCACCTATTATTGTTGTATTGAACTTCTGTTTGATGAAATCAACTGCTTCCTCTTTCGCAATACGATGCCTCCGAGGTATTCTTCTCTGCTGCAATCTTCTTCGCTTAATTCTAAATCCAGGTCGCTGCAGCGTTACCGCAGCTTCTAAACCAATAATTCCTATTGATGAGTCATATTCAACACCGTGAATGTTAAGATATTCTGGAATGCCAAAAGAGACATTTCCTTCATTATCAAACGACGATTTTTTGATTGTATTTTTTACCGCCATGAGCAATCTCTTTAAGAGTTCTTCTGCTTTTCTTCCTCG
The DNA here is from genome assembly GCA_038045925.1 of Nanobdellota archaeon. Classification (GTDB taxonomy): domain Archaea; phylum Nanobdellota; class Nanobdellia; order SCGC-AAA011-G17; family UBA489; genus UBA489. The sequence goes on along the minus strand of JBBSXE010000067.1, from coordinate 10,230 downwards.
CACCGTCACATTTGCTCCAATTTCGAGATTTGGACGAAGACCCCATGTCGGGATTCTCCGCTTTGACTTTGTTTTTACCGGTTTTATTTGAGCAATTTTTTGCAGCAAACGCACTGCTTTCTCTAGATTTTCTCCCGGAGCTCCAACTCCTATATTCAAGTTGATTTTTTCAATTCTGATCTGCTTCATGATTTGATTGCTTTTTTCCATTATTGCTCTCCGATTGGATTTTCAACCACAAATGCGTACCGCTTCAATGTTTCAAATTTTTCATTCTTCGTTTTTACAACAATGCGGTGTTCTTGCATTGTATTCATAAAAATAACTTCTTCAATAATCCCGTTTTTTCCTTTGTGCTTTCCGTCAGTTAGATATACGTTCGCTCCTTTTTCACATCGAATAACTTTGATGATTTTCTTTTCTTCAAAAACTGCAGTATCGCCTAGATTACCAGAATCTTTTTCAACAAGCAAATTTGTTCCATCGCTCAAATTGAGCTGTGTTTTCTTTCCTTTCAACACCGTTTTCCCTATAACTTTCGCGAAACGCGTCAGCACAATGTCTTTGAGTTTTTTTCCCTCCAGTTTACCTGCTGAAGAGAAAATGATCGTGTAACATTCTTTTGTTGGTTTGAACAGGATGATATCAAAAAGGCCGACAGGGAAATGGTGATCTTTACGCACGATGTTATTCACCAGCACTGCGCCAGTCTGCAATAATTTTTTTGCTTCTCTTGTTGTTCTTGTTACATGCGCCATCTCTCTGAGGAAAAAATTCAGCGAGACCGCTTCTTCTTTCTTTTTCGGACCAGGATTCAGTCTTGTTGTGAACATATGTTCTTTTCGCTTGATTGGCCATGTTACTGGCGCGTTTATTCGTTTTTGGTGCTGGCTCATTTTTTGATACCTTCTATTTTTTCTCTTAGCCGCTTATCTTCGAGATTTAATTATTAAATAATAAACTTTGAGGGATGAATCATATAGTATGACTTCGATCCATCTTTTTTGATGTGCTGGGCGCCTTCTACTGCGATACGCATTTGTTTCAACTTTACGAGCGCAATTTTTCCACGCTGCCCTTTGAATTGACCGCGCATGATTTTTACAACGTCTCCTGTGCGCACAGAAACGTTCGATCTTTTGTATTTTTGTTGGAGCGTTTTTGCAAGCGGAGCCGCGAGCAACTTATTTTTTACATGCAGCGGCGCATTGAAGAGATATTTTCTCTGTTTTCTTGGCTGCTTACTTGATTTCCACTTTGTTGTGAATGTTTTGTATTCCTTCATTGTCTATACCACAATACTCGCGACTTTTGCTATACCCGGCCATCTCTCTGCAGCTTCCTTCGCTATCGGACCTTTGAAAATTGTTCCTTTCGGATTACCTTTGTCATCTTTCAGAACGACTGCAGCATTATCTTCAAAACTGACTCTTGTTCCATCCGGACGGCGATATTCTTTTTTCTGACGCACGATGATTGCCTGAACAACTTGTTTTCTCATCGCAAGAGTTCCTTTTTGGACAGAAGCGAAGATCATATCGCCAACTCCCGCGCTTGGGTTTCTTCCTTTTACTGTTTTCGCGCCGATAATAGAGATCACGCGAATCATTTTTGCTCCTGAATTATCACAAGCTACAATTATGGCACGATGTGGAATCGCCCGCCCTATTCTCGCTTTAATTGCTTTCATTGCTCATAACCTCGATCGTTACAAAATTTTTTGTTTTCGCGATTGGACGTGTTTCTGCGATTTTTATAGTCATACCTTTCTCAACACTCATGCAGGGAGGAACGTGAGCTTTGACTCTTGTTCTCCTTCGCTCATATCGCTCGTACTTTGGAATATAGAATTGACGTTCAAACTCTATTGTTACAGTTTTATGGAACACTGGCTTTGTTACTTTACCTACGAAGATTCTTCCATGAACTCGCAAGCTTCCGTGAAACGGACATTTTTGATCAGTACATGATTTTTCCGGAGGCTTTAGCCAGTTCTCTCTTTCACTTTTTTCTTCCCGTTTTCCAGATTCTTGAATTTTTTTTGCTACCATTTTATTTTTTCAACCGTTCCTCTGATCTTCCGACTAATTGCATGCCGTTTATGCGCGCAGTTACTCCTGCGAACACGCATTTGAGTGTGATTTGGTTTTTCAATATTTGTTTTGTTTTTCCTTGCATTTCGATCACCAATGTATTTTTCGTTTCGTCAATTATTTTTCCTTTTATTCCTCGCAAGCTCTTATTTGTTGAGCCTACTATTTCCATGTCGAGCCCGATGAGCTCTTGCCGCAACAGGTCTTTGGTACGCATTTTTATTGCATATCGATGGTGTCGCTTTCAAACCCCATCTTTATGAGCTCTTCCTTCACTTTCCGCCTGTGATCACCCTGCAGTTCGATGACACCATTTTTGATGGTCCCGCCGCATGCAAGTTTTGATTTGATCTGCTTTGCCACATCTTTCAGGTCAAGATCTTTTGCATTGATTCCTGAAACCACTGTCGTCATTTTTCCGAACTTTCTCTTCACGACACTGAGCTGGATTCGCTGACCTTCTTTGGCTATCGTCTCACAGACGCAGAGCTCTTTGACCAGCCCGCATTTCGGACATACATTATTCATTTCTTTGTCTTCACTACCTCCTTGGTTTTTTTCTTTACCATTGATTCTGATTTTTTCTGCTCTTTTTTCTTTTCTTGTTTTTCGACGGGATTTGCCTGTATTTTTTTTACATCTGCGGATTTTTTTTGATTGAGTTTTGTGTAGATTCGCGCAATCATCTTCCGCACGCTTTTTACCCTTCCCGGGTTTTCAAGCGTTGTGTGTGTTGCGATCTGCGCGCGAAGCTTCATAAGTTCTTTCTGAAGCTCGCCTACTTTTTCAGTCAGCTGCTGTTCGCTCATTTGGTTGAACTCGCTTTTTTTGATAAGTGCCATGTTTGATTATTGTTTCTCCTTTTCTTCAGTTTTCGCTTCATTTTGCGAAGATTCAGATTTTGCCGTTTGTTTCAGGGTTTCTATTTTTTCCTCTTTTGATTCTATTTTTTGTTTTTTTGCACGAGGAGATTTTTTTGGCTTCTCTCTTGCATGTTCTTCTTTTTTCGCTTCACTTTCTTTTTTCTGTTCTATATCTGATTGCGATTCGATCTTGACTGTTTCTAATGTTACTGTTTTTTTCTCTGGTGTAATCTCTTCGAGTGTGATCTTTTTTTCCTCTTCCTTTAAGGCCAACATTTTATCCGGAAGGACAATATCAGGAGTCATAATATTAACTTTGATGCCTATTGCGCCCATCTTCAATTTCACTTGTTTTTTTGCGCGCTTTACCTGCGATTGCGCAATATCTCCTGATTTTTTGAGATACCCTGCTGAAAAACGCCATGTTTTTGCCCGCGCGCTTGGAAGCTTTCCTGAAACAACTACTTCTGCACCCAACGCGCCCGCATTCAGAATATTCTGCAAGACTTTGTATCCGATTGATTTGAAACGTTTTGAACCGTATCGTTCGAGATTAAATGCAATATTATCTGCAACGTATCGTGCGTCGAGCATAGCATCTTCAACTTCACCAATTTCTATCTGCGGATTTTCCATTTTAAATTTTTTCTTGAGGTACGCTGTTAATTTTTTGATGTTGTCCCCTCTTCTTCCAACAACAAGACCTGGACGTGTTGTGTAAATAATGACTTTCTCTCCGAGAGGAGTTCGTTGAATCTCTGTATGTGTGTATCCTGCGTTTGAAAGTTTTCCTGCAAAGTATTCATGAATTTGCACTTCTTTCAATTTTTGTGCGACGAATTGGCGCTCAATCATGCTTTTTTCTCCTTCGGCTGTATTTGCTCTTGCTGTTTTTTGTGCGCAACTCTTTTTGTTTGCACACTCTCTTTGATTTCTTTTTCTTCGACAATAATTTGGATATGCGTTCTTCGCGCACGAATGCCCCTAATTCTTCCTGTTCGATAAGGTCGCGAAGCTTTATTTGCAATAATTGTTTTGACAACAAGATTCTGCGCATCAAGGCCTTTATTCTCTGCGTTTGCTTGCGCTGCATTTAAGAGCGATAAAATTGTTTTTGTTGCCTTCTGCGGATAACGACCTGAAGAAATGCGTCCTGGGCGGTGCGGAATATCCTGGCGAAAACGAACTGCTGGAACTGCCTCTTTCTTTTCCAAAACTCTCTGCAACAGCGCAACAGATTTTTCCATTGACTTTCCACGGATGCATCTCGCAATATCAATTGAATGTCTTGTTGAAATGGGCAAATCCCGTCCGCTTGCTTGTGCGCTATGTTCGTTGTTTGGAGTCATGTTACTTTGCCTTGCTTGCAGCCGCAGTACTTGATTTTGTTGCACCGATACCTGGCGCTGAATGTGTGACTCTTTGCCGCGTAAATGAAAACTCTCCTAATAGATGACCGAGCATTTCCGGTTGGATTTCGATAGGCTCAAAAGTTTTTCCATTATGAATTTGTATTTTTAACCCGAGCATTTCTGGAATGACAATCATGTCCCGAATATGCGTCTTGATCGGTTTTTTTATTTTTCCTGCTTTTGCTTTTCTTATTTTTTCCAAAAGAGGCTTGTTCTGTTCAAAAATACCTCGCTTGAATGAGCGTCGCCGGCGCGCAGGAATGAGCTTGATAAAGTCCTCTATGCTCAAATTCTTTACTTCTTCAATGGTTTTGCCATAAAAGATGAATTCATCTCTTGCTATCAGCTCTTCTTTTTTCATGATCTACTCCTTCTTCCTGTTCTTCGTGCTCTAATTAAACCAACATTTCTTCCTGGAGGCGCAAACCGCGGCGCATTCTTTGGCTTTCCAACATGCCTTCCTCTTCCTGAACCGAATGGATGATCTACCGCATTCATTGCAACACCTGATGTTCGAGGATATAATTTTCCTTTCGCACGCATTTTCCAGTGCGCTTTACCCGCTTTCATCAATGGCTTATCGAGCTTTCCGCTACCCGCGATAACACCAATAGTCGCGCGACAGTTTGGATTGAGATCGTGCTCTTTCTTCGATGGGAAAACAACACGCACTTTTTCTTCTGAAACACTCAGAACTTTTCCTGCTACTCCTGATGTTCGAACGAAACAGCCACCATCCGCAGGATGACTTTCGATATTGTAAATTTCTGTGCCTTCTGGTATTCTTTTTAATGGCAACGTATTTCCTGTTTTCACTTCCGCGTTTTGTCCAGATTCGATGGGATCATTGACGCGAATGCCGACGGGAGCAAACATGTATCTTACTTCTCCATTTTCAAATCCTACTTTCGCGAGTGGCGCATCAAACCCCGTTGCATGCATTAAATCAAGGATTTTACCGCGAACAACACTGCTTTTTTCCACATCATCATATTGCCTGTGTTTTATTGCGAATTTCCACCGATGGGAGTGGGCTCTGTATGACATCGATCCTTTTCCACGTCGTTGTGTGATAATTCTCTTACCCATATTACATCAATCCTAACTGCGTTGCCACATCCAATGCCGGCGTTTCGGGAGCTAATTTGATATATGCTTTCTTTTTTCCGCTCGGCATAATTAGTGTATTCACTTGCTGCACTTTCACTTTAAACAAATTTTCCATTGCCTTCTTAATCTGCTGTTTTGTCGCGCTTTTATCAACAATGAACGTTAATCGGTTCTCTGACTCCATCAACTTCACCGCTTTTTCTGTTGTGATGGGATGCTCAATGACTGATTGCGCGAATTTCATTTCTTCTCACTCTTTACTGACGTTTTTGCTTCTTGTTTTTGCTGCCGCCTTTTATTGATAAAGAACTGTTCATTGTTTAATCGTTCGATCGCTTTTTCAGAATAGATCGCGAGACGACCCGCTACACCGCCCGGAGCAAGAAGCTTCATATTCAAGCTTGAAACTGTCGCGACATCTACTCCTGGAATATTCGCGCCCGCTCGCATCAAATTTCCTTTTGCAGCACTCACAACAATTAATGGACCTTTTTTCGTACGATATTTTCTTCCTCTCAGCTTTCCTTTTCCTGCACGAATTTTTCTTTCGCTTGTACGAAGGAGTTCTTGCGTCAAACCAAGCGCATGCAATACTGTTTCAACATCTTTTGTTTTTGCAAGATCTTCAATTTTATTTTCAACCACTGACGGCAACTCGGTAAATATGTGACCTCGTTCTTTTACATGTTTTGGATCTATTGACATTGCTAATGCAGATCGAAGCGCTTTTTTTCTTTCTTTTTCATTGATTTTTTGGCGCATATCTTTGTGCGCTTTTGGTGGATGCGCTCTTCGACCACCTGTTGTATTTGGAGAAACTGCGCCGACCCATCCAAACTGCGTTCCCCTTCTCCAGAGTGATTTTCTTGGTGAACGCGCCAGTCCTTTTCCATAGGCTGTTTTGAATTTTCTTCTTCTTCGAGAAAGCTTTGCAGACTGTCTCTTTCCTGCGTCTAAAAATGCTCCATATGGCTGAATCATATGACTTTGGATCGCAAGATGCGCCCTTCTGACAAGATCAGGACGATGTTCTTCAGCAAACTGCTGTGGAAGATCTATTGTTTTTGTTTTTTTTCCTTCAAGCGAAAAGACATTCGTTTTCATGGTTATTGTTTGCTCTCTTGACTGATATATTTAATTTCGATTACCTCTTGTTTTTTTGGCGCACGAACTGGCTCTGTTAAGACGACTGGACGCCGCACTTGACCTGGAATCGATCCTTTCAGCAGCAGATATTCGTTGACAATTAGCCCGTAATGGAGGAAGCCTCCTTTTGGATTGATTTCATCCGGCTTTGCGCTCAGTTTCAAAAGCCATTTATTGTATTCTGTTCTCGTGTGATAACCCATTTTTCCAGGTTGCGGGACTGCCCAATGAACTTTTTTTGGCGTCCATGGACCTAACGTACCAATACCTCTTTTTGTCTTTTCTGATTTGTGCTGGCGAATTTTTACACCAAAGCGTTTGACTGTTCCTTGGAATCCTTTTCCTTTGGTGACCGCATGCACATCAATATACTGTCCTTCTTTAAAAATTTCAGACACTTTTATTTCTTTTTGCAAGAGCGATTTTGCCGTGTTCAATTTATCTTGTATTGTTTTTCCTGTGATAAAAAATTCAAGCAATTCTGGCGTTTTTCTTCTGACACCTGTTCCTCTTGGCTGGGTGTATGCAAGCAGACGAACTTCCTCGAATGTTTGGGGCATCGCTCCTTGCGCTTTTGGCTTTTTGAGCGGCTTGTCAATTTTGTCAGCAAACACTTCAGAACTCAACACTAAACCTTCAGAAGAACGAGCATAAAAACGCAGAGAAAACGGCTTGAGCACCGGACATTCAATCACGGTGACAGGCATGATAATTTGCTGACCTTTTGTGAGCGATTTTGGATTGTTATCTTGGAGCAGGATATGCGTCATGCCGGCTTTATACCCAATGAATCCCGCTATTTTTGCAGCGTCAGAGTCAACCCAATGACTGATTGTTGGCACTACCTTTTTCGCTCGTCTTCTCGGCCAGAATTGCAAACTTCCGTGCCGAGGCTGATTCATTCGGTTTGATCCGCCCATGGTTTATAGCCTCATTGTGAAAAACCACTCGAAGAAAGCATCAGCACATCGTTTGACGTTGAACGCTGAGAAATCAGCTGCTGAAACCATCATATCTTCGCTTTTATCGAGGTATGGTGTGGTTTTCACGTTTTGTATTAATAGATCTTGTCTATTTGTCTGTTTGTTTCGCCCGAGTGTGTTTATAAAGCTTTTGTCGCAGTTTTGCTGTTTTTCGTTTTCATTTGTACGATTGTTTATTTTTCTTTTCGATACAAAAATAAATGTTTGCTCAAAAATAAGCGTTATGTGGTGTGGTCTTTAAAACGTACTTGTGTAGCTGTTTTCTGAACAGAGCTCATTTTTGGCTTATTTTCGAATTTTTTTGCGGGATACGAACAAAAAGGAGGCAAAATTAGTCTTCTTTTCAGTTAGCTAAACAAGTACTTTAAAACGATATGTTTATATAATTTAATAGACTTTACCAATGTATGGCACGACAAAATCTACTTCCGTTAGCAGCAATGGAGAAACTCCTGAAAAAAGCCGGAGCGCATCGCGTTGCTGAAGACGCCAAAGAAGCCTTGCAAGAAGTTCTTGAAGAAAAAGCATTAGAGATCGGCGCACAAGCAACTAAGTTCGCACAGCATTCTGGAAGAAAAACTGTGAAGCGAAGCGACGTTCGCCTTGCGCAACAGAGATAAATTTGTTTGTAATTGTCAACACTTTTTTTAAATGATCTGCAGTTTTCTAAACCAATATTCCCAGACTGGCTCAAGCGGGAGCTGTTTTATTTCTTCTGGCGTATACCAGCCAATTGATTTTTCTTCTTTTTCGTTTCTTTTCACTTTTCCATCGATAACGCATCTGAACACATGCCAATAATGCGCATATCCGTGACGGCAGAGATTCCAGGGCAACTCTTCTTCCTTGATCAGCTTCTGTTCGACAACACGACAATCACTTTCTTCTTTGACTTCGCGAATTATTGCCTGCTCCGGCGTTTCTCCTTCGTCAATATGACCCGCAATGCCCGCAAATCCTAATGGAGTATAAACGCGATCGATGAGTAAAAATTTGCCATCGTGCTCGAGGACTGCGCCAACAACATAATGCATCGGTCTTCCCGCTTTTGTTTTTCCTCTCTTTGGAGATACCATTACTCGTTGAGGAGTTGAACTTATTTATAAATCTACGGATATTTTGGCGTAATTCTTTCGAAATTTTTGAAAAGATACTGTATTTTTTCGAGCAAAATATATAAAAAATAGAATCTCTTAAAAATATGATAAAAGAAAGCACTTATCTTATTAAAGCAGTTGGTGTCGTTTGTATTATTAGCGGCATTATATGGTCGCTTGGACTTGCTGTGCGGGAACAGCCTAATTACAGTTATATCAGTATCGCAGGAATTCTTGTTTTAATCGGTGTTTTTAGTATTGCTTTTAGTATGAGGAATGATGAAAAATGGATGACTTTATAAAAAAGAATATTCTTGAGTTTCAAAGGAACTTGACGATTGCTTCTACAACCATTATTTTGTTTTTTACCTATCTCATCGGCATTAGCATTGGTTTTGTTACCAAGCAAATTGCTTTTGATTCTACTTCTGTATTAATTATCCTTACTATGTGAATCGGAGCGCCACTTATTTTCTTTTATCTTAAAGCTGTTGAAAATATTCGAAAAATTCCATTTCTTTTAAAAAATATAAAACAAAAATAAAATGAATTCTTTTTTTATTTCATCTTCTTTGTGACATCGATATTTTTTCCACAGCCTTGGCATTGAAAACGAATGGAATCGACTGTTACTTTTTTTTGTGATTCTTCATCGAAACGCTGGACTTTTTTTCTCTTGAACGGCATCTGCACTCCTCCGCTTTGTGCGCACGAACAGGTGTATTCGATATTCGCTGTTAAGGTGTCTTCATACGCTTCTTTTTCCATTGCGTACTTACATTTTGGACAAACATACTCTTCTGCGCGGATTTTTGGCTTGCCTGTTTTTGGATCGCGCGGCTTTCCCATGATACCTTCTTTGCACTGAGGGCATTGTTCGCGAAAAACCCATGCTTTTATTTTATTTCCTTGCTCGTCAGCTCTGATCGTAAAGTAGACGCATTCATCCATTGATTGTGGTTGACGTAATGCCATAAAAGGATCACACCTCTTCTTTAGCAGAAACGTCAATGTTTATAAATATTCCCGGAGTCCATTTCCGTTATACAGCCCCGTCGTCTAGCGGTCAAATTTTGTCTCAAAACAAAAGACTTAGGATGGCGCCCTCTGGAGGCGTCGGCGGCAGTTCGAATCTGCCCGGGGCTATTTTTTATAATAAGTTTAGAAATTCGTTTCTTGACAGGCCTGCTTCACGAATAATCGCACGAAGTGTTCCTTGTGCTACTGGCTTATGATTTGGAACTGTTAATCTTCGAAATGGATATGTATTTTGTCTTAGAATGATGTGGCTGCCAGTTTGGTGATCGACTTCATAACCGAGTTTCTTTAATGCTTTAATAATTTCTAAACCTGAAATATTTGTCGGCAATTTAAACATTGACTTCAATCATCTCTTCTTTGATAGAAGGAGGAATTGGTTCTTTATGTTTTTTCAGACTCTCTAAATATCCTTTGATAGCATCTTCAATATTATTGAGCGCTTCTTTTCTTGTTTTTCCTTGGGAGATACATCCGGGCAGAGAAGG
>JBBSXE010000066.1:0-3803 GCA_038045925.1 Nanobdellota archaeon | reverse complement strand
GTTGTAGAATCTGTACGAACGATTGACGATACTATGCCAAGTCACCTGGCACTCAATTTACAACTCAGCGCCTCATCAGATTTATATACAAACAGACTGTATAAGTTTCCATGACTAGTAATTTCAAAAGAAACAATCTTGACAAAGCGACGTCACCGTACTTGCTGCAACATAAAGATAATCCCATTCACTGGCAGGAATGGTCAAAGGACGTTCTCGAATATGCGAGAAAAAAGAATAAACTGTTGTTCGTGTCCGTCGGGTATGCAACGTGTCATTGGTGTCATGTCATGGCGCAGGAAGCGTTTTCCAACAAAGAAATTGCTGGTGTTCTCAACGAACATTTTGTATCTATCAAAGTGGACAGGGAGCAAAGACCTGATATTGATCATTATCTGATGGCATTTATGCAGGAAACGCACGGGCAAGGCGGTTGGCCTCTAAACGTATTTCTTACGCCTGATGTACAACCGTTTTTTGCTGCAACGTATATGCCTGCGGAATCCCGTTATGGGTTGTCAAGGTTTCTTGATGTGTTGCACAATGTACAAGAGATGTATAGCTCACAGAAAGGAGACATTCAGAAATACCTTCCGCCTATTAGTCAAGAAGAGCATCATGAAGAAGGACAGATCATCCAATCAATAAAAGATCATTTTATGAACAATACTTTTGGCGCTCAGTTTCCTCCGTATAATACGCTCTTATTCTTGTTAAGTTATTATGAACAAAAGAAAGATACAGAAATTAAAGAAATTATTGAAAAGATACTTGATGTAATAGCTACACGAGGTTTGCACGATCATCTGCAGGGAGGATTCTACAGATATTGTGTTGATGCTGCTTGGATGATTCCACATTTTGAAAAGATGTTGTATGATCAAGCAATGATGTTGTGGGTGTATAGTGTAGCCTATAAGATTTTGAGGAAGCCAGAATACAAGACTGTTGTGGAAAAAATAAGGGAGTGTTTGGAAGAGACCTATGCTGATGGTCTTTATTATGCTGCGCATGATGCGGATACAGATCATAACGAAGGTGACACCTATCTCTGGGATCAAGAAGAGTTGAAAAAACAGTTAAGTACATCTGAATACAAACAGTTTATGGATGTGTATGCACTTGATAAAAACTTCGAGGGAAAGATCCACCTCATTAAAAAGAAAGATGTGTTTCTTCCGGATATTGAAAAAAAATTATTACGCATCCGTAAAAAAAGAAAACAGCCCTTTACAGATAAAAAATTTCTGACAAACTGGAATGCATTAACGGGAATTGGATTCATGATCGCATATAGAAGTCTTGATAAGCGAATATTGAGAACCAGAGCAATAACGTTATTCAAAAAGATCTTAGAGAAACACTATCGTCAGGGGGTCGTCTATCACAGTTCCTATAAAGGGAAACTCCAACAAGGAGAATTTCTTGAAGACTATGCTGTGTTGTTGCTCTACGCAACCTATATCTATGAAGAGACTGGCAAATATAAAAATCTCATTGAAAAGTTGTATACTAAATTAAGTGAGTTTTATGATCAACATTGGATTGAAAGCAAGAGCACAGATTTTATACAAACGCCGTCGCGAACGTTGGATCATCCAACACCTTCAAGCGCTTCTTTGGCGGAAATGGCGCAATTAAGAGCAGCCATAGTATTAGGAAAGGAATACGCGTCTGCAAAATACAGGCAGCCGTTACAACATGATTTTTTTAATCTGATAGTATTCATCAAAAATGGAAACTGGCATATATTGCATGCGCCTTATACCATTGAATGGACCCAGCTTCCCGCGAATTGCATCCAAGTTCGCAGTACAACAATACAAGATTGTTATAAACAAAAATGCCGAGAGTTTAAGGACGTATCTGAGCTGTTGGCATCCTTATAATCATAAAGCTTTCGCCCACATTTTTTAAAAGAAATAACCTGAATAAGAAATAGTCTAAAGGGCATACAAAAGTTAATAAAACAAATGAAATGTACTTATGGGATGAAATTAAATAAAAAAACAGGAACTATTCCAACAGTGATCTATGGTACTGCATGGAAAGAAGATGCTACTGAACGTCTTGTGCGCACAGCAATCAAACTCGGATTTCGAGGCATCGACACCGCGAATCAAAGACGCCATTACAACGAAGCGGCAGTTGGGAGCGCCATCGCTACACTGTTAAAGAGCGGTATTACCAGAGAAGAACTATTCATCCAAACAAAATATACGCATACACATAGTCAAGATCAGAGAATACCCTATGATACGCATGCGGATTACAGTACACAAGTGCAACAATCCTTCCAAAATTCCCTTGAGCATTTACAAATAGACTACATTGATTCATATATATTGCATGGTCCGTCTGTTTCTTTTGGATGGACACAAACTGACTGGCAAGTATGGCGAGCGATGGAAACGATTTATACAGAAGGGCGAACGACACACCTCGGAGTAAGCAATGTCAACAAGGAACAATTAAAATTCCTCTTTGAAGGATCGAGAGTTAAGCCAACGTTTGTGCAGAATAGATGCTTTGCACAGCAAGGATGGGATAAAGAGGTAAGGGAATTTTGCAAAGAAAAAGGGATAATCTATCAAGGATTCTCTCTCCTGACAGCAAATCCATTCGTCCTTTCGAAAGTGAAGAAAATCGCGGATAAACTGAACAAGACGCCAGCTCAGGTCGTATTGAGATTCTCTCTGCAGATTGGTATCTTACCTTTAACAGGAACAACCAACCAGACTCATATGAAAGAAGACCTCGCACTCGATTTTGATCTAAAAGAGGAAGATCTACAATTTATAGAACATATAGGAACTAATTAATCATTTATATTCACAGCTTCCCAACACCAAAAATATTGTCTTCGGTCGTATACGAATAAACCTTGCATATGCACTACATTTTTAATGTTTACTCCAATTGTGAGTAAGAGGTTAACAGAACGCGTTATTAAAAAAGAGTCGCCATGGAAATAAAACAGCTCTGCTCCATCTGTACTGCAGAAATGATGGAAATTAAGTGTAAAATTATCTGTCCAAACTGCGGCTATACGCGAGATTGTTCTGATCCTTAGAAATAGACTCCTTCGTTCTGCATCGTAAAAAGAATAAAGAAACAAAACTGAATTATCGTGATTGTAAAAAATACATCATTGGTAGCCACAGCCATAAGAAGATTAACAAGTGAAATACTATTATAAAGTAGTAACGTCAGAAAGATTTATAAACACTGTCTCCAAAACCTTTTTTATGGAAGGAGACAATATTCGTCTAAGATACTATGTATTAGATAGCAGAAGCACAGAGTTTTTAGAAAGAAAGGTAAGCAAATTACCAATCCGTATTGATGTTCCTCTAGACCTCTATGATCCAAGAGATTTAAAAGAACCATCGCCTCTCGATATTCTTGCTTCAATGGGAGGGCGTTCGCATATTGAGCTCTCACTCGATTCCTATTTCATGCTTCAACGAGAAAGAAGAACAATGGACGCGCTGCGAAGGATGGTACATCTTACTGAAGAAGGATGGCATAAAGTTTCACATAGATATGGCGGCGGATTGGATATTTATCGAAATCCGAAGAGTACAATAATTCATGTTGCGTTTTATGAAGCGTTGCCCGCGGTGCATTGTGAGAGAAAAAAGCAGCATCATTGAGCAATAAGAAATGGAGCGCATAATTCAAACGTAATAATACTGCCCTTTCGCTTTCTGTTCTTTATCTAACTGAGAATCTTGCTTATTAATCCGCGCGATTTTGCTTTCTTTGTCTTTTCTATAGGTGATTTCAAGCATCTTTAACAC
>JBBSXE010000065.1:0-5877 GCA_038045925.1 Nanobdellota archaeon | reverse complement strand
CAAAATCACCCATGGCACAGGTAATAGGGCCTCCACCAGGATTGCCATAAGGAACGGCACCCGGATTCTCGACAGTATATCCTGTTACAAAGTTCAGATAACCTCCAACAAACGACGAAAAAAAGTTGACAACGTCGTGATACGTCACTGCCGCGCTGGCGGGAGCTACAGCAAGAAGGGAGATGCTAAAGAGAACAAGCAAAAAAGAAAACAATGATCGAATTTTTTTGCGTTGTGAATGAGAAAGAGATGTTTGCGTAAAGGGCATATTCATTGAAATATATCTTCGAGCAGACATCTCATGAAAAAGAAAAGACGCAGTTCTATTTAAACCCATCGATCGAAAATTTTTCGGTGCTGATCTTTAACGAATATGTTTAAGTCATAAAATTCAATAGCGTCCGCCAAACCCGCCGCCACCTGAACTTCCTCCGCCAAACCCACCACTACTGCCACCAACACCACCGCCCCAGCCACCGCTTCGTCGCTGACCAGGAATCATCGGAGGAAAAAGGATAAGCCCATACTTACCAAGCAAAAGCACAACAATCAACAAGATAACGAAAAGAATGATGACTGCGAATGAAAGCGCTGAGGATCGCTGAGAAGAAAAAACATCTTCTTGCCCTTGGATAAGCCCATAAACTGCGCGGACTGCCGCAAGCATGCCTGCATCGTATTGTTCTTGTTTAAAATAATATTCAAGGATCCGCACACCAATATCGACTTTCTTCGCGTCAGTCACATACTGCTCCAGCCCATAGCCAACTTCAACGCGATATTCCCGATCATCACGAGAAACAACAATCAACAATCCGTTGTCCTTGTCTTTCTTCCCAATGTTATTCTGCTCAAAGACCTCTGTTGTAAATTCTTCTTTGCTCATACCGTCAAAAGAAGGAACAGTCAAAATGGCGATTTCCGCAGTCGTATTTTTTTCAATGTCGGCGATAAGTTGTTGGAGTTCATATTCAGCCTGAGGAGAAAGTAAATCTGCGAGATCAGTGACTGAAGAGGAGAGAAGCGGAGGTGATAAAGAGAGCACAAGAGGTACAAAGAAGAAAGAAACTACGATGATAAATGAGGTGATTTTCATGTTAGTGAGTATTTCCTACATTCAGACAAGGCAAAGATAATGCTTGATCGTAAGAAGAAAATGGAAAGATGTTAAGAGGTAATGATGAAGTAGTGAGTATTGTTGGAACGGCAATATAGTGTGCCTCAGGGTCCTGTTTTGTTGTATCTTTAATATATTTATAAAAAAATCCTTTATGGGACGCAGAATCTTGCAATTGTTTGGGAAAGTGATCAAAAGAGCAAACGCTTCGTGATCGTGGATTACATTGCGTGGCGTTAACCGGAACAAAAAGAGATTGTCGCGCGAACTTTAAAAATCCTTCAGAAAGTTGTTGCTGAATCTGACTAATAAGACTTTGTCGCGGTTGGTTGAGCGAAAGTGCGGAAAGAGGAATAAGAAAATGGCGTTTATTTGCTAATCGTTTGTCGAGATAACTATCGAGAGAAGAAACCGGAGCAGAAGCATTCGTTGCGAGATGTGATTCAGGTCCGTAAAAAAAATGAGGTTCTGGTAAAAAATAATTCGCGGAAGAAAGGTCAAGCTCGACAATACCGCCAATACCAGCAACACGAGTTTCTGTCAAAGAAAGTCTCCCGTCAAAGCGATAAAACCCGTAAAGCCTGTCAGAAGAAGTTGAATTTATAGGTAGCAGAAGCATTTCAAGATTTCTGCAGATAAAACAGTTTTGTGTGCTCATGTCGAAAGAACAGGACAGATAAGGAGATTTTTAACAGTTGTGGTCGAAAGATTTCCGTCATTTTCTCACAAAAGTATTTGAAAAGAGAAACATATGAAAAACACATGGACACAAAAAAGATAATTATTATGGTTTTAGCCCTTAGCATGCTGTTGCCACAAAGCGAAGGGATCAAAACATATAACGCGTGCAGCCAGTACACAAAAATATCTCTCGCTAATGAAACGCGGAACGAAGAGCCAGCAATAGATCAAGACACAATCGTCTGGACAACAAATGACAATGTCTTCGCATATGATGTAAAGAATAAGACAGCGAAGAAAATAACAAATACCTTAGCGGATAAAAACGATGTAACAATTTTTCAAGACCGTATACTCTGGGTCGAGTTTGCGGAAGACGCGCAGATCTATAGTTGTGAACTGAGCAAAAACGGAGGATATGGTGGCTGCGAGCAGAACGACACCAAAATAAAAATAACAAACGAATTCGGATTAAAGCAAGAGCCATCTATGTTCCGCGACAAAACAGTCTGGGAGCAGTTTGACGGCAATGATTTCGAGATTGTCATGTGTGACTTCTCGTTAAATAACGCAATCGGCGGTTGTCAAGAAAACGATCAAAAAACAAAAATAACCAACAACAGCATTGATGACAGAAACGCGGTAATCTTTGGAGAATATATCGTATGGGAATCAGGAAGAAATCCAGACATCAACATCGAGCAGTATAATCTTGAGTTAAACAAATCCAGCTTATCAGTAACTGACAAAGGCAACCAGCAGAAACCACAGATATATTATGAAAACGGAGATTACTTTGTTGTATATTGGAGCAACGAATTCAACAACGACAATATTCTCTATAAAAAGATAGGAGAAAACACTACCTATCAGCTCACCAACGGAATATTTGATGAATGGGACCCTGTTGTTAATAATGTCGGTGAAAAAAGCGTCTTTTGGCTCTCAAGCAAGTTTGGCTATGCGCACGCGGAAGGTCTTTCACAAAATGGATTCATTGATGCGAGCCTGAGAAGCGCGTTCAAGCAAGATCATCTTGCGATTTTTAACAACACACTCGTTTTTGAAGCGTGGAATCAATCACAGTCTGAGATCTGGACTGCGCGATGTTAAGGAAGAAAAACATCGAGAAGTGAATAGAGAAGGTAAAATCCAAGAATCACAAGCAGCGCGCCCATGACGCGAATGGTTCGCTTGATCATTGTTCCCGTTGTTTTCCCTTTGTAGAAATGTGCGCAATAGACCATCAATAAACTGCCGCTCACAACGCCAATGCCAGTCGCGAGCATAAATCCAAGCGCTTGAAGAGCGGTAAGAACAGCGATAGCCTCAAACGAAAGGAGCAGAGTAATCGCGACAGACCATGTTAAAATGATACTCGGATTCAATAAAACAAGAACAAACCCAAGAAGAAATGAGCTTAAGGGAAATCCATTATTGAGTGATGCGGTTTTTTGGAGATGAAAACGGCGATACCGATGAAAAAGAAAGTATAGACCAACAAAAATGCTGACCGCGGCGCCAATTGCCTTCGAAGTCACAACAACACGCTGACTTTGCTGCACAAGAAAACTCACGGAAAACACCGCGATGCCACAATAGATCATTTCCATCAGCGAAGACCCAAAAACCATCGCGATGCTTTTTCGATAAGCGCCAAGTAACGCGGAGCGAAAGATGAGGAAAGAGACTGGTCCAGTGGCGATAACTGACGTAAAAAGGCCTAAGAGAAACGCTGTAATTAAGGTTATGGTGAGGCTCATGGAACGTTTTTCAACGCAGAACGAATTTTTAAGCATATCGCAACAAAGAAAGAATGCCAGAAATGAACAGAAATCTATACAACCAAAGCTTTGTACTCTGTGAGAACACGATGTTAGTGCAACGTTCCGTAGCGGAGGGAAAAATAAAAGTTTGAGAGCCAGAACTTTTTATCGAATAATCTACGAAGCTGACAATATTTTAAGGGTGCCAGCTTAGTTCGGTTAATTCATGTGAATGGTAAACTTTTATGTTGTCTTGCTCTTTCAATTTTTTATCGTTGCTCCAAATCGCGCAATTCAATTTTAATGCGAGTGCGAAATAAGTCATATCATCAGGATCTGGAGTAAGTTCCTCTGCTTCTTCAATATAAGGAACTAATTCTTCAAGCGGAACAAGAACGATTCTTCTTTTTAATATTTCAAGCAGCCTGAAAAATTCTTCTGTTGTACGTTCTGTTTTCTCAAGAATTTCTTCTTTATGTTTTTCAAGCTCTGTAAAAATGTACTCTGGAGTAAAAAGATGAAATTTATCGCTAAAGAGAAGATTATAACTAAAACTGTCTTTAATCAGAGCAGCAAATAGTATGTTTGCATCAACTACGAGATCCATGTTACCTTACCGTTTTCCGCAATCGGTTGCTTAATGCTTTGCTAACTTCTTTTCCTAGTCTCAAGGCATCTAATTCGGTAAGTTTGCTCTTCTCTTTAAATTTTCTAAGAAATTCCATATCTTCTATCTTTTGCGTAAATGCTTGCCTCGCTACCTCAGACCAATTCATTTCTGGAAAAGAGTCCATTTTCCTTTTCATTTCATCCGGTACAGCAAGTGTTAGAGTTGTCATTTTTGAATACCTCATTATTATGTGTAAATATGTATATTCTGCGTAAATATATAAATCTTTCGGTGACAGTTCATGAAGCGGACAAAATCTTAAATGTCCGTCCGTTAAAAGCCCAAAACTTTAACTAATCCTTTTTATCTTCAATCGATGATTTATAATACTCTCAGACACTAAGGTTTCAAAAGCGAATGCAGCAACGTCAAATCTAATTCAAAGCAGCTCGTGGGCATCTCCAGAGAGAAATTCGTCAACACCGCGGGATGTACTTCTCCCACAACAGCAACTTTTTTTCCGAGTACAACGACATCAGCCACCCGTCCAGGAATAAACGAAGCGTGTTCTGTCTCTCGGTAAGAAACCTTCGACAAGCCAAAACTCCGAAAGAGTCCGTCAAGTAATTGTCGTGCATTCGTATACGTTACCTCTCCACTCAAGACGCAGCAGAGATGATCAGATTCTTGTCCGTCAGTAAAGACGGTGCCTATTTCAAAAAATCGCTGTGGATAGTCATAGTGTTTATTGCATTGCAAGACGCGTAAGAGTGAAGGCAGCATCCCCGCGCGCAACACATTGAAATCAGCGTTCAACGCATTCGTCAAAGCAAGAGGCGTAATTTTCTGTTGCATATTCGTTGACTGATCATCAACATTGCTTAAATGATGTGTATTTGTTTCAAATAAGCCATAGCCAACTAAAACTGTTGCTGTCAATCGCTTGAATTGCGCAAAAGGATATTCTTCAGCGATCGTCGCTACGCGGGGAATCTCGGGGATAAAATGCTCATAGCCATAGGCGATCGCGATGTCTTCCACGAGATCCATCGGATGCAGAACATCAACTCGATATGCGGGCACTAACACCTGTCCTTTCTGATAGTCATACCCCATTTTCCCCAACAATCGAACGACATCATTTTCCTTCAAAGTAACTCCAAGCAAATTGTTGAGATACTGCAGATCAAGTTTCATGTTCGAAGGCGTCAAGTTCGGTGTCGTCACGGTTTTATCAGCGTACACAACATCTAAACTGTACAAGTCTCCACCCATGTCCTCAAACATCGTCGCCAGGATGTTCAGCGCGGAAGTGACATTATAAAAATCTGTTCCGCTACATTCAACAAATATTTCCTTAGTGTGAACATCAACCTTCCCAAGATCTTGTGAATTCGTATACGGAAGCATGCTCATAATCTTTCCCGCATTGTCAATAAAGAAAGGATATTTCTGCCATCCTTGCGCAAGAGAGGAATATTCTTTCCCCTTTGGATGCAATTTTTCAATATCAGACGCAAGAATTTCATGGTCAAATCCAAGTGGCGTAAAGCGAACAGTACTTGGATCTTTCGCAGTGTAGTGAATCGGAAATTGAATGTCTTTCAACGGATAAACGCCGTATGCGGATTTTTTTCTGTTCCTTCCATGCGTCACTGCAAGTTTTTCTTGAATCTGCATCAGCTGGCGAAGAGATTCATCAG
>JBBSXE010000064.1:0-10483 GCA_038045925.1 Nanobdellota archaeon | reverse complement strand
AGCCTCAAAAAACTCATGCAGGGAAGAACCGTTGTTATTATCGCGCATCGCTTATCCACGATCATGAATGCGGATAACATCGTAGTCATGGCAAAAGGAAAAATTGTGCAGGTTGGCAGTCATCAGCAGCTCATCAAGCAGCCAGGAGTCTACAAGCAGTTATGGGATCTGCAGAAAGGAGGCTATATTAAATGACCTTCATGCACAACATTAATCCTGTATTGGTATCTCTGGGACCTTTGGAAATCCGCTACTATGGGTTATTTTATGCGTTTGGATTTCTCATCACCTATCTTTTTTTGCGTCACGCGGTCAAGCAGAAAAAAATCCCGTTGTGTTTAGAAGAGTTGGACACATTCCTTATTTATCTGATGATGGGCACTGTTATTGGCGCGCGCTTGTTTGAAGTTATTTTTTATAATCCTGCGTATTATCTTGCGCATCCATTGAAGATCATTGCTGTGTGGGAAGGGGGGCTATCATTTCATGGAGGTCTTCTTGGTATTTTTCTCGCGGTGTTTCTCTTTTCCAAAAAAAAGAACATCTCTTGGTTAGCTCTTGCAGATCTCATTGTCATTCCCGCCGCGCTTGCGTTAGCGCTCGGACGTTTGGGAAATTTTATGAACGGCGAACTATATGGTCGTGTAACCTCTGTTCCCTGGGGCATGCAGTTTCCCGGTGTTGAAGGATTTCGCCATCCATCCCAGTTCTATGAATCTGCAAAAAACATCTTCATTGCGGGAATCCTGCTGTGGCAAAGCAAAAAAGGAAAACAAGAAGGCTATCTATTTGGATTATTTTTGTTTCTCTACGGCATTCTTCGATTTTTGGTCGAGTTCGTCCGTGAGCCGCAGGTGTTTGTTGGTCCATTAACGATGGGACAGGCATTAAGCGTTCCTGTCATGATCTTAGGAATATATCTGATCAAGAAAAAAGGAACGAGATAGGGGAAACATAAAACTTGATATCTATCGCATGTACATTGGAAAAGATATTTCCAAAGAAAGAAAACTGAAAATACAGTATGATAAGAAAGGCAGAAAACGTCCTGCGTGGATCAAGATAGAGGGCCTTACGAAAGAATGTGTTTCAAATTGCGGTTCGAGTGAATGGAAAAAGAATATTTTATCAGATCTACCTCTCACCGAAGATTCCGTTATTTCTCCCAGAAAACTATACGAAAGAGGAAATACGTGAATTTTATAATGAATTTGCGAAAATCTACAATGATTTTGTGGTAAAAAATAATCAGCCAGCGACAGCATTTCTCCTGAAAAAAATGCGACTCAAGAAAGAAAGCAAAATTCTTGATCTTGGCGCAGGAACAGGAATCAATGCGATAGTGCTCAAAAGAAAAAGATATACAAATATTACTCTTCTTGATTACGCAGAAGAAATGCTCAAGAAAGCAAAAAAGAAAAAACTCCTGAAACATTGCAGATTTATTTATACAGATCTTCGAGAATGGAAAAGTAAAGAGCAATTTGATTGCATTATCAGTGTATTTTCCTTCGCGCTCAACAGCTATTTCAAAGAAGAGGAAATGCCCTCTCTTTGGAAAAAGATATATGCATCGCTCAAGCCAAAAGGCATGCTTGCGCTGATAGGACATGACTACAATCCTCCGACAAATTTGTTCATCAAGAAAAAATATGGAAGATATGAAATTATTCCCAAGTATAAAATGAAATGGTATATCGGTGAAAAGAGATGAAACTCGTACTTTCAGGCGGCGGCAACAAAGAACAGTCTAAACCTATAGACCATCTCTTCGCTTCATTGCTTAACAAAAAGAAGCCGCTGTTGTACATCCCCATGGCAATAGATACAAAAAAACATCCCTATTCAGAATGTATAAAATGGTTAAAAAATATTTTTGATGTGTTTGGTGTAAAAAACTATGTGATGTGGACGGAAAAAGATCTAAAAAATACATCTCCGCTTCCTAAGCAAGAGCAGTTCTCAGGAGTGTATATTGGCGGAGGGAACACATTCTATTTGTTAAAAAAGTTAAAAGAAACCTCATGTTGGAAATAGATACAAGAATGCATAAAAAAAGACATGCCCATTTATGGCGGAAGTGCAGGAGCAATAATCTGTGGTAAATCGATAAGAACTTCCTCGGATAAAAATGAGGTTAGTTTGCAAGATTTTTCAGGAATGGATATGTTAAAAGGTGTGAGTATTTTCTGTCATTACACGCCACAAAAAGATCAAAGAATTTATGCGTTGATGAAAAAAGAAAAACTGAAAAAAGCTATTGCCTTGACAGAAGAAACAGGAATTTTCATAACTAAAAAAGAGTGCAGAGTAATAGGGAAAATGCCGGCATACCTTTTCACTGAAAAAGAAAAGAAAGAACTAAAAATTGGAGTTGCACTCTCAAACAATAGCGAGGCTTATGTCTAGTCACGATGACGCGGCGAAGAAATACGGCAGCTTATTTACTGATGGTATGTTCATCAAAAAATTTATTTAATTGTTTTCTTGTTATGGCTAAATACGTTATTAACACCATCGATATGCTTGCAACAATAATTGCTAAGATAAGTAAGATGTAGTTCATTTGGTCAAAAGTAAGAATTGTTTCTACACTTTTCTCAATACTCTTAAGGGCTATAACCTAAGCAGTAATGACTGTTAATACGAAAAGACCTGTGTTTGAAACTTGTTCCCAAAGACGATTATATCGAGTGTTAATCCGATCATATTGTATTTGTTTTTTCTGTTCTTCTTTCATCCAAAAACCTCTTTTTATCTAACGACCAAAATAAAACGTACGAACCGTAGAGTGCAAAAGCGAGCAAATAATAAAATGTAGGAAACAATCCTCTATGTGTTGAATACGCGACAAACGTAGTGCCGACTATAAAAGAATTAAACTAATGCGAAGTTAACAAGAAATTCACGTAATACATTTTTATTCACTGGTTACACACCCTTCAGCTTCTTTAAATCTATCTCTTGCTTCTGCTAAGGTATCAAAAATAATGGTATTTTCATTTGAAATTTGTTTTATTTTTTCAGGGCAGAATTTATAATCATAAAATACTTTTTTGGATGTATCTCCAACATAAATGTGTTGAGATTCGGAAATAACTTTATAAGCGCCAATACTCGTGAGTACTATTAAAATTAATGCGCCCACCTCCAACAAACTACCTCTTGTATCCATAGGTATACTGAAAGGTTGTTTCATATTTAAATATACTCTTGATCACCTAAGAGAGATAAAAATAGATAAACTCTTAGGCGTATATTCAAAACACGCAGCTCTTGCTGTTTTCTTTAAGCCACCGAATCTTTTCCTTATAGTCGGGCATGGCCTTCTCAACCAGTTTCCAGAATTTTTCTGAATGGTTCTGCTCAATCAAGTGCGCAAGCTCATGAATGCAAACATACTCCAAAACATCCGCAGGCGCAAAAAGAAGCCGTGTTGAAATGTTAATATTGCCTTTGTCCGAGCAGCTTCCCCATCGCGACGCGGTGTTCTTGAAAAATATTCTGCTGATGGGCTGGTTGAAGTGCTTACGGTTGAGTTCTGTAACTTTTTCACGTAACGCCGCGATTCTTCGTTTTCCCATGCACCTACTCAGCAAAGTAGAGATATGCTGCTGTTGTATGTCTTCTGCAAGTGTCGATGAAATAGTGAAATAAATCATATTGTCGAGAATTCTGGCTGAGCTACCTTCTTTCTCTTTGAACGAGATGTCAAGAAGATATTCTTCGTTGCCAATATTAACGCGTTCACCGTTCATATAAGTTTTCACAGGATGTTGTTGGAGAAGTTCCGGATGTTCACTTAGCTTTTGCTTCGCCCAAAGTTTCATCTTAAGAATTTCCTGCGCCGCTTCATTTCTGTTGAAAAAAAGAGGAACGCGGATAATCACACTACGATTTCTAATGCTCGCTCGCACATCGTGCCGGTGTTCTTTGAAAATTTTGACAGGATATTGAACATTCCCAATTTCAAGAACATCAGAATTCATTTCCCCTCCGCCTCTTTATGGAGCTCTGCAAGCACGCAGCGTATTTCATCATAGCTGATCTCAGGCAGCAACTCTTTAACGAGTTTGACGGTTGGTTTTTCAAATTTCTGCGCTGCGTCAATAACTTTTTTGATGACCTCTTCGGAAATAACCTCAGAAACAGAAAGGTAATTCGTCGCGATCAGCCGAAAAAAATGCGTATAAATTGTTGACAGTTTCAAGTTTCTTTCCGCGGCAATTTCAGTAGCGTGTTTTCCTTGTGCAAGCAGAGCGTATGTTATCTGCTCAGATTCTCCAACAGTAATCGGTTTTATTTTTTTGATAATCTGCAAAGGAATTTCCCGTTTTTCTTCCAGCGCTTTTCTTCCTTCGTCAGTCAGCTCAACGTAGGAGTAGTAGCGCGTTCCTTCAATATTTTTGCGTTGAATCAAATGCAGATCTTCCAGCTGATCAATATATCCCATGATCGTTGGAATGTCATGCCAGAACAAACCTCCATAGAGCTTCTGATCAATAATTGTTTCTACATCTTTTGATTTTGATCCTTTCAAAAATGCGACCAGCTTAAACTTTCCAACATGAAGTTGCTCCACGGCATTAAGAATAAGCCAGGCAATCTTGCGCAGTCCGTCTTCAGATGTTTGGTGTGCGAGCATGGGCATTCTCAAGAGTTTGCGTCTGATGGTCTTAGCAAGAGAGAACTGTTATAAAAAGATTCCGTGCAAAAGCGAAACGCTTAAAAAAAGTATAACCACTTGAGAAGAGTAATGAATCTTGAAAATATTCTGAAACAAGTGGAAAGAAATATCATAAAGATAGGAAAAACAATAAGGGAAATAAGAGAGTATTACACAGGAGATGCTAAAAATCTCATTCACGAAATAAAAGAAGATGGAACATTATTTACTGTTGGCGATCAAGTAAGCAACACATTTTTAAAAAATTACTTACAAGAACATACACCACATTTCGGTTTTTTCGGTGAAGAAACTCTCGATGGAGAAATAAAAGAATACACATGGATTTGTGATCCTCTTGACGGCACAAGCGCATGGATAAACAATGAGTCAAAGTACGTGATCTCTCTCGCCCTCAGGGAAAAGAACAAAATTATCGGAGGCGTTATTTACAATCCAAAAACAGAAGAGTGTTTTGTCAGTTATGATGGCGCGGCACCGCAATACAACGGCAGAAATCTTGAGCAAATAACGACGGCAAATATGAGTGAAGCAACCGTGAATGTCCACATTTCAGCAAAAAAAGAAAGAGAAAGAAGGATTGTAACACAGCTTAAAGAAGAAGGAAAAATAAAAGTGATTGTTGAGACTGGCGGTTCTGTCGCCTATCGTCTTGCGCAGGTCGCAAAAGGTGAACATCATCTTTTCTTGAATCATCATCGAAAAGGATCAGGAATCTGGGATGTCGCGGCGGGAATCCATCTCGTTCAAAGTGTTGGCGGAAAAGTTACCGGTGGCGATGGAGATCTATTTGAAGATTCACAACAGCCAGAGTGTATGATTGCAGCGGCAAATAGTTCTTTGCACAGTCAGTTGTACGCCTTGTTGCGGGAAAAAGCATATTTCTCCAAGTAAAATCATGCATGAAGGAGTGCAGAAAGAGCATGTTGCAGTGGTTGAATATCAGGAAATGAAGTGTAGTGAATGGTATGAAATCCAGTCTTTTGCGCGTGCTCGATATTAGGCAAATAATCATCAATAAAAACACACTCCGAAGGAGAAAGATGGTAAGAAGTAAGCGCGACGATGAGTTTTGAAAATGCTCCTGGTTCTGCTTTCGTCATCTGAAATTCGAACGAGGTAAAAATACGGATAAATTCCTTATAGATGCCAGCTTCAATGTTTGCTGCATAATGTTCTTGTTTCACATCAGTGAATCCAAAGAGAGAGTAGCTTTTTTTGAGCTCGCGAATCCAACGCAAGAGGTCGTGATTGACAATTTTGCAATGGATGTAGCACTGGTGATAGGTGCGAAGTACTGCGTCAAGTTTTTTCTTGGTAAGCGTCGGTTGAAGGCAGAGAAAAAAAGAGCGAAGGTCGCCTTTGCCAGTATCAGAAGCGCGATATGCCTCAAGCAGTTTTTCATCAGGCAGGTCGCCGAGGCGAATATGAAATCCATGCTGCTGAAAGAAATGATGATCCATGCACTCCCAGTTTGTACGGTACATAACGCTGCCGAAGTCAAAAATAAGTGCTTTGATCATGTTAGGTCTGTACACAATTATCGAATTCATCAAGAAGTTTTTTAATAATCTGCTCTATTTTTTCTTTATGCAATGTAGTTTTTATGAATTATAAATCCCTCATACGAAATGCGGTTTCTATAATCCCTCATCTCTTGAAGAAACGTTCTCGTTTGTTCATCAAAATGATACTGTTCAGAAATATAGTCAATTAGCTCTTGGTGAGCTCCTTCTCCCTTCATTTTAATGCCGCGTATAAAGCTCAGAGCTTCCAGCAGTTTATGGATTGCATCATAATAATCGGTAAGTGTGTTGGTTGGGTATTTTTCCTTGTTGGTGCTTTCGAGCCGCTCAAGCGTTATTTCAGCCATTCTTCGTAGAGAATTTGCTTTTTGTTTGTCCGGGCGAATGTTTAAGATCATGAGTATCCTTCTAAGAATCCTCGTACAACAATTCCATTAATAATATTGTTCTTTAATTCTTTTGGATATGAAATAAACTTTTCGTTGAAATGCAGTTCTATTCTTCGCTTTAGTTTTTTTTCGAAATTCGCAAGAGGCAACGCTTCTTTTTCACATTCGACAAACAAGTCAATATCGCTTTCTTCAGTATCTTCACCTCTCGCATAGCTTCCAAACAGGACAATCGACCGAGGCATGACTTTCTTCTCTATGAAATCAATGACGCTGGATTCTATCAGGGAAGATAAATTATAAGTCCTTTTGTATTCTTTAAATAAGCGATTATCTCTGTTCGCTTTGTAGAATGGAAATTTTCTCTTTCCTCTCTTTTCTACAGAAGCTGTTATGAGATTTAATCTTCTGAGAGTATTGAGATTTTTTCTCACTGATGTGTGTGCGACACCGATATTTCTGCTGAGTTCCATAAGATAATGCTTTTTTATTGGGCTTATAAAAAAGATTTCTGCTGTTTTTATGATACTACTTTTTTGTAACATATAGTACATCTTTGTAATATGCTGTTATATAAATGTTTCTTTTTTCTGCTGCTGTCTTCCGGAAAAAAATATTGGCAAAAGACCTATATAATCACAAATAAATCTCCCATAATGATGCGCTACGCGGGAATACTGATCAAGCGGAAAGATGGAAAAATGCTCTTTCAGTTGCGAGATAATAATCCTTTCATTCAAAACAAAAATCAATGGGGTATCTTCGGCGGAGGAATAAAGAGCAACGAAACGCCGATCGCGGGAGCCATGCGGGAATTAAAAGAGGAGCTGAGCTTCAATGTTCAGAAAAATGAATTGCGCCTTTTAGCGGTTTTTCCAGGCCTGAAACAAAGAAATTATGTCTACGCGATGGATCTCAACCAAAACGCCAAAGATCTGCAATTGCAAGAGGGTGCTGCCTTAGGATACTTTACAATCTCTGAGATGGTAAGAAAAAAGAACGTGGTAAAAACAGTAAAATTGTTGTTAATTTGTTATCCGTTTCTTTGTTTTGTAAGAAAAATGTTTGTATCGCTAAGCCGCTGATGAGATCATATAGTGAACTTCTCCAATATTTATTCTTTTTTTGCGATAATCATCGAGGTTCAGAGTTACGCTAATAAAAAGAGGCACCAGCCGTAGTTCTTGCATTATTGTAGTTACTAATAAATAGTAAAAATAGAAACATTTATATAGGAGTTTAACCACTTAATAGTACTACTAAGAGGTGATAAAAATGCAACTGACACAAATTTTGAATGGGGCGGAACAAATTGTTCAAGAAGCTGGTTCTTTGGTAAAAAGAATGCGGGATGAAGGGCGTGTTAAAGTTTCTATAAAAAAAGATGGCAGCCCGACCACAAACGCAGATGAAGATGGTGAACAATACATCAAACGAGGACTGAACAAATTAACGCCAGAATATAGTTTTCTCGGCGAAGAAACCGGTGATGAGGTAGGAACAGACGGTCATGAATGGCTCTGTGACCCAATTGATGGTACTCGCTCATTCATAAATGGAAACAATAACTACACAACAACCGTTGCATTGCGAAATGGATCAAAAACGCTTGGCGGAGTCATTTTTAATCCTGAAACCAGAGAATGCTACAAAAGCTGTGATGGCCAAGAGCCAACAAAAAACAGCGAAAGAATGCCGAAAACAGCAATCACGAACCTCAAAGAGGCGACAGTGAATTATAGCATTTCAACAAAGCGAGCAGACGCAAAAAACGCATTGGAACGCGCAGTGGCAGAAGGAAACATCGGAGTAGCTGCTAGAACAAACGGTTCAGTTGCCTATCGCCTCGCGCAAGTCGCAGAAGGAAAAGATGCGCAGGCATATGTGTCGTATCAAACTTCGCCCCTCAATTCATGGGATATTGCCGCAGGCGTTCATCTTATTGAAAGCAACGGCGGAAAAGTAACTGGCGGAGATGGAAAACCCTTTGCGGAATCTCGTTATAAAGATCTCCTCATTGCAGCTGCAAATCAAGAAATTCACAGGCAATTGCTTGCATATCTGCAACAGAGAATAATGCAGTCAGTCACTGCCTAAAGAGACGTGGATTCGAAAAGAACTGATTCTTCAAAAGATAAGGATATTGTAATGTACATAAATGAAAATCACAAAGTCTGAATACATACTCTTTTCAGCGAGATAAAACTGTTCTTCCCTTGCTGTTAAAAAGGGCAGATAAATAAGTACACTATAATGACCATAAAGCTTATAAATAAGGACATTCTGATGTACTTGTATGGAAAGAGCGTCTTTAGCGCAGGCAAATCACTGGTGGGTAAGGGAAAAAGTAGACTCGGAATTAGCCCTGCCTTTCAAAAGAGATATATTTTCAGATATAGACGCGAGAATGAAAGAGAGATTTATCTTAGCTCTCATAGGCCTTAGAAGAGTAGGAAAAACAACAATATCTTATCAGCTAATAGAAAAACTGCTTAAAGAAGGCGTCAAAAAAGAAAACATACTCTTCTTTTCATTTGATGAAGCGGTAACAGATCTGTCTGAAGTCCTTGAGCTATACAAAGAAGTTCACGAAAAAGATTTCAGAGAAGAAAAAGTGTACATATTTCTTGATGAGATTCAAAAATGCGATAACTGGGAGAATGAAACAAAAAAATACTACGACTTTTATCCAAAAATAAAATTTATCATAACAGGCTCTGAATCGTTATTTATAAGAAAGAAAACTAAAGAAACTCTTGCGGGAAGAATCGCGGAATTTATGATTCTGCCATTCAAATTTTCAGAATACTTAAGGTACAACAATGTATTGGAATCAGAGATTAAATATGAATCAAAAATTAAACCATTATTCGCTAAATATATTGAAAATGGGGGCTTTCCTGAAACCTTCGGAAGTAAAAATGAAAAAAACTTCAAGGAGTATATACAGGCGCTGGTTGTTGATAAGATAGTCTATAAAGATATCCCGAAAAGATTCAAAATAGAAGATCCTGAATTCCTAAGGACTCTCTTGCAATTAATAGCGACCAATCCTGGAATGTACCTAGAATATACTTCGATAAGCAGACAATTCGAAAAAGACAGAAGAATGATCAAGAATTATATCATTTATTTAAAGGAAAGTTTCCTTATTCGTATGCTCGGGAATTATAGAAAAGGGAGCACAACTCTTAGAAAAATAAAGAGGGTATATCCAACAGACAACGGAATAATTAAATTATACAAGCCCCAAATAAGCGATGATTTTTTTGGCAGAATGGTTGAAACAGCGATAGTCAACTCAATAAACGCTGAAAGTTTTTGGAAAAATGGCAACGAAATAGATATAATTCATCACGATACGCCAATTGAGGTTAAATATCAAGAACAAATTAATGCGAAAGACCTCAAACCATTAAGAGAGTTCATGAGAAAATTTAGTAAGAAAGAAGGTATATTGATAACTAAAAATGATGAAAAAGAGACGCGCGTTGAGGAAGGAAGAATAAAGCTCATTCCAGCGTGGAAATGGATGCTTCAAAGTTGAGTGATATGTTCTTCTCCCTCAAGTCTTGGTCCTGTAATGGTTATTTTCATAAAAACAGTGAATAAAGACAGATATATAAATTTTAAGGGCAAATAAACATAATGCCAAAAACGTACAGAAACACAGCATTGGTAGTAATCTATAACAAACATAAAGAAATACTGCTCTGTCTCTCTCCAAGAGACGATCATGACTGGAAAATGCCTCAAGGAGGAATAGAAGAAGGTGAAACAGCAAGAACAGCAGTCATAAGAGAACTTAATGAAGAATTAAATATAAGGTATTTGTTTAGCTGATTTCTGAGATTTTCTTTGATTTGTATTCTGCATCACCA
>JBBSXE010000063.1:0-2063 GCA_038045925.1 Nanobdellota archaeon | reverse complement strand
GCTTCTCCTCTCTCTTTTAAATACCTTGAAATCTCCATCTTTTTATGCAACGACGTGAAAACGGTTTCGATATTTGGAGTATTCTGGCTCTTGTATTTGGACTATTGAGCGCCTTTGGGATTATTATTGATTCGTTCGCACTTCTTTTTTCTGATCGTTTTATTAATATGCTTATTCTCGTTTTCTATCGCGCCGGCGAACGGTGGTTTTACCTTCTTACTGTTATCTGTAGCATTTTTTCTTTTCTCAAACATTGGGATCACTTCAGGTCGCAAAATTCTCAATGGAATCTTCTTATTGCCGCTCTTGGTTTGATTTTGGCTATTTTTGCTTGGATTGCTCAACAATATTATGCTGTCCATTGGTGATCTATTTATTGGCTTCTATTTTCATTATGTTTATAACTCCTTCTTATATCTCTTTTGCTATGCCTCAACCAAAAATCCTTGTCGGATGTCCAACTTCAGACCATAAAGCGTATTGTTTAGATCAGTATGCAGAGGCAATTAAGTCCTTAACCTATTCTAACTACGATATCCTTCTTATGGATAACTCGCAATATTCAGACTATATGAAGCACATTCTCTCTTTAAAAATTCCTGCGATTAAAGCACCTTATTTTCCCACTGCACGCGAACGAATTGTCCACTCTCGCAATCTTCTCAGAAAAAAAGTATTGGAGGAAGGCTATGACTATTTTTTGAGTCTGGAGCAGGATGTGATTCCTCCCAAAGACATTCTCGAGCGTTTACTGCAGCATAAACAACCTGTTGTGGCTGGCGTCTATTACATGGAATATGATCTCAAAAAACAAGGTATTGTTATTGGGAAGAATATTTTACCTCTCTTGTATAAACAACATGACCACGAAAACCTTATCCAACTCACGCCGGAAGAAGTTCAAAAATCTCAGTTTATGCGCGTTGCGGCTTCTGGATTGGGGTGCATGCTGATTCATCGATCTACGCTGGAGAAGATTTTTTTTCGCTATGCAGAAGGCAAACTTGTTTTTGATGATATTTGGTTTTGCCAGGATCTTGAGCGTGAGGGCATTCCTCTTTACGTAGATACCTCTGTGAAATGCAAACACCTCATGCGGTTGATGGATTGGAATTCTGTACAGAAATAGATTTATCAAATTAAAATAAAAAGAAGAAAAGAAATTTACTTTTTCTTTCCTTTTATTAAGAAATATCCTACAACGATAATTACAATAACAACAATAATCGTCA
This sequence comes from Nanobdellota archaeon, assembly GCA_038045925.1. Classification (GTDB taxonomy): domain Archaea; phylum Nanobdellota; class Nanobdellia; order SCGC-AAA011-G17; family UBA489; genus UBA489. The sequence continues at coordinate 831 of JBBSXE010000063.1, read as the reverse complement.
CCAACATCGTTCCTGTTTTATTCGGAGTTGTTGGTATTGGTTCTGTTGTCGTGTCTGTTGCTGGCTTGTCAACTTTTGGCGGTGCTGCTACCGACGTCGTAACTGATTGGAATGTCACGTCTGCAGTCGCGCTTGCACCCTTCTTGAATTGTTTGTGGTATGTGATTTTTACATCATTTGTCCCATCACCATCAAGATCTGATTCAGCTGATTCGCCTTTTTTTGCTGTAATTGTTGTCGTTCCTGCTTGTAAATTTAGATCATTTTCCGTAAAGCTTTTCACTGTAAAGATATATGTTGTTCCTTTAATGTCCATCTTTACTTGTGATGTTGCTTTCAGTTGAATGCTTATCGCTTTTTCCGCAGTTAATCTTCCCAAGTCCGCTTCACCGGAGATTACTTTTTTTCCTACAGGGTTTTCAAATCCTTTCGGAACTGTGCTTTTTGTCGGAGGCTTGATTACTACTTCAAATGTCACGTTTTGTGTAGCGTTGACAAGACCTGCTCGATCTTGTGAATTACATGCTGCTACATAAGTCCCTAGTGTCTTGGTATCTTTAAAAATCTCGTCAATTGCTTCAGATGCCGATCCTACTTTTGTTGTCTTCGATAAGATGTTTGCCAGAGCTGAACTTGGTATAAACATCGATAGGTTTGTATCATTAAAACCAGCGGTTGGATCTGATCTTGTACATCGCACTTTTATTTCATCTCCAAAAAAGAATTTGCTTTTTGGCGTATTTGTATCTTTATCAAGTATCTCCACAGTCACTGCAGGCGGTGTATGATCAATTACTAGGCTGGTAAGGGTCGCGGAACCAATAGCTACTG
>JBBSXE010000062.1:0-5755 GCA_038045925.1 Nanobdellota archaeon | reverse complement strand
GAAATAAATGTATTTCTCAGAAAGAACAATTGCTGAACGTCTTGATCAAACGAAGGATGAAGAGTATCGATTTGTCGCAATGTTTATAAATAAACGTTCTCTGTTCTTTCTGTAAAAGAGGGACACTCGATGAGGTATGATCTACGCATTTTAGGACCAGTTCTATTACTACTTCTTGCAGGGTATCTCGCAAGTTATGCTGATTTTTCCCCCTCTTCACTCACTTCCATTACTGGAGCAGATGTTGTTGATCTTGGATCATGCCAATCTCGGGGAGGAACATCTCTTTTTCAGGTCTCTGCGCAGACTAATGCCCATGCATCGTATCCCAACCAAGGCAATTATCCTTTTGTCGCTTGCTGGCCAAATCCTCTTTCTTCACCAACGACTGTTTGCGATGGTCAGAACACTGTTCTTCGTCTTTCTGGCTACACTAATGCGCATGCAGAACAACCTGATCAAAACAATCCTGCGTATAATTATCCGATTTGTTTTAGCACCTTTCGCTGCAGCACTGTCTCTTCGTCACAAGGATGCTCCGCAGGATCAACGTGCGTCGCAACATTTTCCGCATCGACAAATGCGCATGTTGGCGATTGTTCATCTTCGTATCCTCTGATGCTTTGCTGCACTGATACTGGTGGCAGCGGCGGAGGAAGTGGAACTCCAAAGATTGACACTGATCAAGATGGTGTGTATGATGATGGCGATGGAAAGGGAATCGGCAATAATCCCTGCGATCCAAAAAAATACACTTCTTTTGCTTCGTGCGATGACAATTGTAAAACAATCCCGAATGGACAAAACGGCGGAACGTGTGTTGGCGGCGCAAGTGCCAAACAGGCTTGCGATCTTACTGCCAATAACATCTGTCCGAATGCATGTCAGATTAATCAAGAAGATAGCGATGGCGATGGCGCGGGAGATGCCTGTGATCTTTTTCCGCAAGATTCTTGTTCTCTTTTAGCGCAAGGAGATAATTGCAAGACTTACAATGCGTGCGCACAAACTTTGGTCGCGCAATGGAAACAAACGACTGCACAAGAAGGAGATCTCGTTGTGCTTGAAGTGACAGGAGATCAAACGCAGTGCGGCAATCTCACGTTCGCGTTCCGCGTCTTTGACAGTAGTGATCCCAATCTCGTTCAGCAAGATCCACTGCCTGCGCCATTTACCAGTGGAAAAGCAATGAGTGTCTGGCAAGCAGAATACTATGCTAGTGGGAGCAACAAATATTCTTTCCAGGCAAGCAGTCAACAAAATATTCAAGTTGCTTCTTCCTCCAATCAACTCTTGACTGTAAACGCAGTTTCTTCTTCATCGAATGCGTCTTGTGGTGATGGGAGAACGCAGCGCAGCCAAGGAGAAGCCTGTGACCAAGGAAGCAATAATTGTCAATACACTAAACAGCAAGTTGAAAGTACTGGATCAACAAAAAAATGCGGATCGAATGACAAATGTTACAAAGACTGCAAGCTCATTCCAGGTTCACAAGGTCAATCGTGCAGGACTGATCCACAATGCCAAGGAAAAATTCCCGGATTGTTCGCTGTGTGTGACGCGAAGAATCCGACAACGATCGCATATTGTGTTCGCGGTGTCGGCGGATGCTTACAATTGAGCGCCGCACAAAGTTGCCAGACTGTCGGCACTGTTCAACAGGTTTGCGCTCCAAATCTTCCAACCTGCATCTCTCCAACGTGTAAAACATCCACCCAAATTGGCTCTTGTCAGGCACAAACGCAACAAATTACCTGCACAGCAACAGGAGGGTCTCATTGCACGCAGCCCTGCCAGGGATATCCCAAAACACAGCCTTGCTTTGAAGAACCTGCAGATGATCAGGACATTCCTTTCTTCAGTTTGATGAATGTGCTGATAACGATACTTTTATTAACCACATTCTATGTCTTACAAGGAGGTGTTCGACGATGGAAATAAAGATAAACATTGAAAAAAAATATGCTTTGTCTCTTCTTGTTGTGATTCTCGTTATAGGTGGGTTTGTTTTCGCACAGACCGCGCCAAAACCAGATCCTGGTCATATTTTCAGCGAGATTGGTGGCTTGGATCAGGACGCGAACGGACTTGTTGACACTGCAGAACGTTTAACAACTCTTCGTTATGGCAATTTTCCAACAGATATTAGCAATAAGGATAGCTATATAGGCGACCAGGATTTTAGTCCTCCATGCCCTAATAATTATCTTGTTTATTTGACGAGTTATCCTATGCTAGGCACGAGTGCACTTTATGTACCTTTTATTATTACGAATGTTGATACAGACACCTTCAAATTTCAGTTGAATTCAATCTCTGGAAATACTTTTAGCGGCAAATGGCCAGTGAGTGGCACCTCTGTAACTGTTGCCGGTCCTGTAACTTCTGGAGCTTATACTGGTCAAGTCTGGACTCATTACTTAGTAGTCTGCCTATAAACATTATTTTTCTCTTTATTTCATCTGTTTATTCTTTTATTTTTTTGCTTACATATACTCCGTCTTGCTGGTATCCTAATTTTTTTTTGAAATATTCTCGTGCTCCAATTCCTGCGATGACGATCATTTTTTTTGCGTCGAATTCTTCTGCCGCTATTCTTTCCGCTTCTTCCATCAATTGTGTGCCAAGACCTTTATGCTGCACCTCTTTTTCTGTTTGCGCTCCGATTTGAACTGCAGTTCCATAGACATGTAGCTCTCTAATGCCCGCAGTATTTGCTGTAATTTCTGGACGATACGGTTTGAACGGAATTCTGATTCTGCAAAATCCGAGGAGCAAATCATTTTTTACGTCCTCATATGAAAGAAATAGCTCTTGACCGCGCGATGCTTCATAATTCAATCTTTTTAATTGCACTGCTGACCAGTCAATTTCTTTTTTCTTTGGTTCTCGGCAACGAATACATCTGCATCGCATATCTCTTTTTTTTAATTCCTGTTCAATTTCCTGGCGAAGATTTGTTTTCTCCACGCCTGCTTCGACCATATATGTTGGAATATCTCTCTGAATACGCATGACTCGGCAATAGGTTGGGAAATATTGTTTGATTTGAATGATACGTTGCAATGCTTCTTGCGCGTTGATCGGCGTAAACTCACCTTTTTTGTACTGCTCATACAATTTTGTTCCCTTAAAAACCATGCAGGGATAGACCTTCAACGCGTCTGGCTTGTAGTCTGGATTCGCGAATAACTCTTTATGCATTTGTATATCTTGTTCTGCGGAAGAACCTGGGAGGCCGAGCATCATATGATATCCGACTTTCAGAAACGCATCTTTCAGCATCTGCGTCGCCTTGATATTATCAGCATTTGTGTTGCCGCGCTCTACTTTTTTGAGCACGTCATCATAGAGACTTTGCACACCGACTTCAACACGGGTTGCTCCCAGCTTCAACATGTCATCGATATGCACTTTATGCGCGCAATCCGCACGCGTCTCAATACATAACGCGACACAGCGAATATTGCTCGTTTCATTTATTTTCTGTTCTCTTTCTAATGTTGTTGTTTTTTTCATCTCCAGCAACTTTTTCTGAATCTGTTTTGTTCTTGCTTCGTCTTGCACCTCTCCCGGAAGCTCGAAAAATATCCTGAACTTTTTGAGATTGAACTCTGGCGTGTAAAAAAGATCTGAAAAATCGTTCATCGCCTGCACCGCGTCCGCAATAAAACCATGACGGTAGATTTTTGGATAGGTTGGAAATGTGCCTCCCATAATAATTAATTCTATCTTGCTGCAATCTTGGTTTAACAGGAAATAATGCTCAAGGCGGTTGAACACCTGCAGATATGCATCATACTTGTTTCTTTCCGCGCGCCTATGCGCCGGGCTTCCGCCAGGATAACTTTTTGGCGTATCCCCATAGATAGATCCTGGACCTCCAGGACAGAACGTACATTGCGCTTGCGTCGGGCAATTGAATGGTTTTGCCATAATGGCTACTGGCGCAACACCGGAAATTGTTCGCGTTGGCTTTGTGATAATAAGATCTTTGTATTTTTTTACACTTTCCGGAGAAAGATGACAGAGTATTTGGATCAAAGAAGGAGTCTGCCGCAACTTATATTTCTGCGCAAGCTTTTTCCTTACTTCCATTAACTGATCTCGTGATTTTATCTCTTCTAAATTTTCTTCCATTTCCTTAAAAAATTCTGGTATCTGCATTTTTTACACTACGAAACACAATCCTTAAATACTTACCGCGCTCTTTTGTTATTCCTATGGATTATAAAAAGTTTTTTCAACGCTCAATTCCCGCTTCTCTCTGGAGGCGCGCAATTGCCTATATTATCGATGTTCTCCTTGTTGCTACTGTTGTTACCTATCCTCTTCAATCTCTTTTTGATAATATTCCCCAGCAATCGTTTACCGCGCTCTTTTCTTATTTACAAAACCATTCTGACCTCGCTTATCGCATGGCCGCGGTTTTTCTCGCTACCGCGCTCTTCAGCATTCTCTACTGGACAATCCTCGAGTATAAACTTCGTCAGAGTGTTGGGAAACTTCTTCTGAATATCTCTGTCGCTTCATCAACAAAACAATTCACTTTCTTTCAATGCTTTGTCCGCAATATTCCTAAATTTTCCAATATTCTTCTCCTTCTTGACTGCAGCTTCATGTTTTTTAAAGGAGGCAACCAACGATTTTTTGAAACACTGTCTCATACTGAAGTTATTCGGGGAGGTTATAATGGGAAAACTTAAAACGATTCTCGGCGTGCTCGCGCTTCTTTTTGTGTTGAGCAGTGTTCTCGCTTATGTTCTTGACGCAGATTTTTCTGATACTATCGCGCTTATTCCTCTTCGCGGCGCTATCGTCAGCACAAGTTCTTCATCACTCTTAACAGCAGATACGATCACCTCTGATAATTTGATTAAACTTCTTCATGAGGCTGAAGAGAATCCCGCAGTTCGCGGTATTGTGTTGGAGATTAATAGTCCTGGAGGAACTGTTGTTGCTTCGAAAGAAGTTGTTGATACTGTAAAATCTCTGCAGAAACCTGTGGTGGCATGGATTCGTGAAATCGGCACTTCCGGCGCCTACTGGGTTGCGAGCGCAAGCGATGCTATTGTCGCTGATGAGCTTTCGCTGACAGGAAGCATAGGCGTGATCAGCAGTTATTTGGAATTTTCTGATCTCTTTGACAAATACGGGATTTCGTATGAAGGATTAAAGACAGGAAAGTATAAAGATATTGGCAGCCCGTTCAAACAATTGACGGAAGAAGAACGAACTCTTTTACAGCATAAAATACAATACGTGCATGATTATTTTGTCGCTGATGTCAGCAGAAATCGCGATCTTCCTGAAGAAAATGTACGACAGCTTGCGACAGGTATTTACTATCTTGGCGCAGAAGCCTATGATCTTGGGCTTGTTGACTATTTGGGCGGGAAAGAACTCGCGCTTAATATCACGAAACAGCTCGCGAATATTACTGACGCTGAAATTAAAACGTTTGAACCGAAACGGTCTTTTTTTGATCTTCTGAGCAAGCTATCAAGCAACGCGTTCTTTTTTATGGGGAGAGGATTTGGGAGTGAACTAAAGAGCGTCGATCTCAAAACAAGAAATACTCCTTCTCTTTTCGCATAGACTTTTTTAGAGAAAATAGCTAGTTAATTAGAAAATTATTTCTTGCTCATTTATCTTTTCTTTCTCGCACTTTTTTTTAGGATTAAGGTGACTTACTCCGGCGCGAATTAATTCAATACTGCGATCTGCTTGTAATCTTACCAACTCATCCATTTAG
>JBBSXE010000061.1:0-6323 GCA_038045925.1 Nanobdellota archaeon | reverse complement strand
AGCAGAAAAATTTGGTGCAGTTTACCGAGAGGAAAATGTTGAGCAGGTACAAAAAAAGGAAATCTTCTTCTCGTGACTGCAGAAGGGAAAACGTATACCACAAGAACCCTTATTATTGCAACGGGTGCATCTGCGCGAACACTCAACATTCCAGGAGAAAAGGAATACTTTGGAAAAGGTGTAAGCACCTGTGCAGTCTGCGACGCGGCACTTTATAGAAATAAAACAACGGTTGTTATTGGTGGCGGAGATTCTGCGATGGAAGAATCGCTTGCGCTCTACAAGTTTGCAAAGAAAATTTACTTAGTGCACCGAAAAAAAGAATTTCGCGCGAGCCAGATTATGCAAGACCGGGTGATGAAATTAAAAGACAAAATCGAAATCATCTGGAACCATGATGCAGTTAAAGTCAATGGCGATGGAAAATTTGTGACTGGCGTCGTGATTCGCGACGTGAATGCAAAAAAAGAACGCGAACTGAAAGCGGATGGCATGTTCTTAGCGATTGGACATACACCGAATACTGCTTTCTTGCACGGACTTGTTGCCGTTGACGAGCAAGGGTATATCAGAACAAATGAGCGAAAACAGACGAATGTCCCTGGCGTGTTTGCCGCGGGCGACGTTCAAGATCATATCTATAAGCAAGCGATTACGTCCGCGGGAACAGCTTGTCAATGCGCGTTGGAAGCGGAGAAATATCTTGAAGACTTGAAGGCGCGTGGATCCTATTAACTCATTACTGCTGTTTTAATATCTTCTGCGCAAGAGCACGAATTGTTTGTTGTTATTTGCGGAATAGTTTCCATTATCAACATTTTTACTTTTTCCACATTCTTCTTGAATTCAGCCAACACACTTCCAATATCAACAGCTTTTTCATGCGCTTTCCAGCAATCGTAATCAGTGACTATCGCGATAGACGCATAATGGATTCCAGCTTCACGCGCCAACATGACTTCAGGCACCGTGCTCATATTAATGACATCTGCGTTCCACGATCGGAATACGTTACTTTCCGCTCTCGTGGAAAATCGAGGACCTTCAATCGTTACAACAGTTCCTTTTTCATGACAAGCAATCTTGAGTGCTTTTGCCTGCTCGAATAACAATTTTCTGAGGATTGGACAAAACGGCTCCGCCATCGGAATGTGACAGACTCTTCCTTCTTCGTACAACGTTTGCTTTCTTTTTGTTGTCCTGTCAATAAACTGATCGAGAAACACAAGATCTCCCGGCTTCATTTTTTCTTGGAGAGAACCGCAGGCTGTTGTTGCAAGGATGTGCGTGCAGCCAAGTTCTTTCAACGCAGCGATATTTGCCTGAAACGGAACGTTCGTTGGCATGAACTCATGTTTTTTTCCATGACGGGATAGAAGAATAACATCAACGCCTTTTATTGTTCCGATGATCAGCGGAGAAGAGGGATTTCCATACTTTGTTCTTACTATTTTTTCTTGCGTATCTTCCAGAATCCTCGGATCTTCCAATCCTGTGCCGCCGATAATGCCTATGTTCACACTCATTTTTTATTTCCTTTTTGTTACTGATTATTAACTCTTCGTTAATAGCTCTTTTGTTTTTATATGATCATAAAAGTTTTACTTTAAAATAGTAACATTTATTAAGTTCATGGTTCCTGTTTTTTGCATGGCTCGTGCATATCGTCCTCTTGTCCTTGGAACTCTCGCGGCGACACTCGCAGCTGGAGCCTTTTCTCTGCTCACGAATTCAGACCGTTCATCTCTTATTCAACAACCAGCATCCGCTTTAGCTTCCCACGAAGGATCATATCTACCGCCCTCTGACAACGATACATCTCTCGTTCAACGCAGTGTCGCAGAACAACAAGCAATAGAGCGTCTTCGCTATGCTGTGTCTGGAAATGTTTTTGTGAACAATCAACCACTAAATGGTCTTTCAGTGAAAGCTTCTGTTTCTTCCCGTATTCAACGACAAGGAGAGGCATTCGTAACAAGAACACAAACAGATGGCGCTTTCACCATTCCTGTGCTCGAAGATACAATCTATACAGTTACTGCAGAGTATGACCATCGTATCCGCACAGTAGAAGCAATACCTCATCGTCCTGTCAATATTTTTTTTGCTGAGCTTCCTGACCTCACTGTACATGTAACGAACGGTGCTCCTATTGGCGCTTATCTGCTTACTGAGCACAACCAAACACTTGAAGGGATCCTCGCTGGGCATACCGTTCATTTTCCTGACCTTGAATCTGGCCTTTATCGACTGCTGCTTCATTCAGCTGACAACTGGATAACTGACAAGATTCCTTTTTTTGATGAAGATGTTGATAATACCTATACATTTCCTTCACAAACTCTTATGCATGGTAAGGTTCTTGATACAGCAACGCGGCAAGGAATATCTTCCGCAACACTCACCTTTACACTCCCTGAATCTCTTTTCCCACCACTTCTTTCGCACCGCTTCTCACAAACATTACAAACTGACAAAGAAGGTAATCTGCTTGGATCTCAGACGTTGTTTTCACAGCAGCCTTACACCGCAACAATTCGAGCACCTGATTATATCACGACGACGCGTGAAGCCACACCGAATCCTCAAGGCAATATATTCTTACTAGAGAAGGGAATGCTTTTTTCTGGACACGTGGTTGATAGCCAGAATAGACCAGTCTCTCATGCACTTGTTTATCTTCTCAATCCTCTCAGCAACGCAGCGATTCAACATCTTGAACCAAGCACTACAAACAACCAGGGAGAATTTTCCTTTCGTGGCGTCGATCCGCTTCAGCTTCGCGGTTTAGGGGAGCGACCTGCGGCATATGTTCCTGTCGCGGTCAAAAAAGATTATCATCAGCCAACGCTTGAACAAATTACTCTTGAACAAGGTAAAACTCCGCTGCCTTTGACACTACAACTTGCAAACAATGCGAGCTCGCTTGATGGAATCGTTGTTGGACAGAATAATGATCACATTCCTGCCTATGTCCATCTTCGGACGCATACACATTCACAGTCTGGTCGTCTTGTTATCGCAGCTCCTTTTGCTTTTGAAGCAGCAGCAGCAACACGTCCCGATGGAACATTTTCCTTTGGAGCGGAAACAAAACTTCCTCCAGGAACCTATGAACTCACGCTCTGGCCTGACAAATCTTTTCCAGAATATAGAGAATCAGTGCACCATGTCACTCTTGATGGTTCTCAACGCCAAACTTTTTATTTGACGAAAGGAAATCGCATCGAGGGAACCGTCTCTGAACATGGACTTCCTGTTTCTCAAGCAAATATCGTATTTACTGTTACAGAACCACGACCGCGACGGTATTTTACACAATCTGACGCGCGGGGAGCGTTTGCCACGTATCTTCCTCCAACGTCTGGAAACATTTCTTACTTCGCATATCACGATCATTCTGAGCTTGAAGGATTATTGAGCGAAAATCAGCATCACCTTCCGCTTGCTTTTCCTCAAGAAACAGCGACATTTCACGTTGTTGATGCAGAAACGCAACAGCCCATTCCCCATTACAGCCTTTTTTTCCAAGAACAGCGAGAACATCCTTACAGCCATCAGCGCACCGTAGTGAATAAATATGGACGCACAACTCTGTCTTTGCGATATCCTCTTGCAAATATTATCGCCTCAGCAGAAGGCTATGAAGCATCATCAGTTTATCGCATTCCATCAGTAACGCCAACAGACCTTACTCTAGAACTTTACAAAAAAAAATAAAAAAGAATTTCTCGATATCTCTTAAGATCCATAGACACATTCATATGTACAGGTGCACCACATTCCTGTCGCTTGACCGCTTGTTGTGCTTGCCGTACACGCGTCGCTATTCACGCTGCAGCCCTTTAAGCTCACTTTCGATCGAGACAATGGGCAGACAAGCGCTTTTTGCGGTATGTTATTAAACGCAGTTGCGCAACCAGCCGCGTTATACGTTCCTGTTTGCTGATTTGGGCTGATATTACATGCCGCTTGTTTGTGCTCCATAACTCCTATTCCCGGGATCATATTTGACGATACTTGCATGCTTTCTCCAACAAAGATGCCGAGGAATCCCAATAGTGCAACCAACATTATTGTTTTTGTTTTCATTGTTCTCACCTTCATGTTGCGTTCGGATTATAGCAGATATGGTAGCAGTTACACCAGACTCCAACGTTGCCATTCAGCGTGCATGCCTGAGCAGAAGGCATATCACAACCGACTAAGTAAGGGTTCTCTCCTGGCGACTGGCAAAGCACTTTTTGAGGTATGCTTTGAAATGCAGATATACACCCGAGCGGGTTAGGCTGCCCATTTTGCAGGGTTGCCGTGTTGCAGACGGCCTGACAGTTTCCTTTGTCTGAATCTTTGCATTCGGGAGGAGTTGGATCTTGCGGCGGAACTGGCGTGCGATCCTGTTGCACCGGCGTTTGTTTCGTGATTGAAGCAGTCATCGGCTTCGGCGCTTCATATCCCCGATCTTGCGCTTGTCCAAACAATGAATACGCAAGTAAAAAAAAGACACTGACAATCATCACTATCTTTATTTTTTTGTTCATCGCTTACCCTCCTCAAAAATATATCTTTTTCTGCCTGCTTTGCTCTTATATAAACTATTCCCTAGAAATTCACTACTCATCTCGAAATATTTTAATCCTATCAATTTTTTAAATGATTAACGGAATCACTATGATAACAGTATGTTTATTTTGATTTTCTACCTTTATCAGAAAAATAAAAGTTTGTGCATTTTTAGCAATGCGCAGTTATCAATTGCTTGATGCTTTTTAATTCTTTTTTCTGCATTCTCTTATATGCATATTTCTCATTTTTACGCGAAAGAAATCCTTAAATAGCTATCTACCTTTATTTTCTTTGAGATGTACAACTCATGATTTCCTTTGATGAATTTGGTCCAGAGAAAGTTCTTGAAGTGCATGACGCGAAATCAGGTATGCACGGCTTTGTAGTGATCGATTCAACTGTACGTGGTCCTGGAAAAGGAGGAATTCGTATGACTCCGACTGTGACTGCGGAAGAAGTTTCTCGGCTTGCGCGCGCGATGACGTGGAAATGCAGCATCGCTGACCTGCCTTTCGGTGGCGCAAAATCTGGCATTGTCGCAGATCCAAAAACGATGACAAGAGAGAAGAAATATGCGATCATCAAAGCGTTTGCTCGCGCGTTACAAAATATTTGTCCGAACGAATACATCGCGGGACCGGACATGAATATGGGGGAAGAAGATATGCGCGTGTTTGTTGAAGCACATGGAAGCTTGAAAAGCGCGACAGGCAAACCAGCGAATCTCTGCGAAGAGCCTGGAGTGAAATGCGGTATTCCTCACGAATACGGAAGCACGGGCTTTGGCGTGTTTCATGCAGGAAAAGTTGCTGCTGACTACCTCAAACTCGATCTCAAAAAAGCAACAGTCGCGATTGAAGGAATAGGTAATGTCGGCGAGTTTGCCATGAAATATTTTACTGAGGCAGGCGCAACGATTGTCGGTGTTTCTGACAGCAAAGGATTAATTTATCATGAAAAAGGTTTGGATTATGAACAACTTCTCGCGACGAAGAAAAAGACTGGCAGTGTTGTTCATTATAAACCTGGAAAAGTGCTCGCGGGAAAAGATGTTGTCGGATTATCTGTGGATATTTTGATTACAGCAGCGATTCCTGACTTAATTACGAAAGCGAATGTCAACAGCGTCAAAGCAAAACTTGTCGTTGAAGGAAGCAATATTCCGATGACGCCTGATCTTGAAACTGTTCTCCACAAAAAGAATATTCTTGTTATTCCTGACTTTGTCGCGAACGCTGGCGGCGTTATTTCATCCTACGCAGAATATATGGGACATCATCCAAAAGATATGTTTAAGCTTGTAGAAGAGAAGATCGTGAAAAACACGAAACTTGTTCTTGAGCAAGCGAAGAAAAAAGGGATTACACCTCGAGAGGCTGCCATGGCTATTGCCGTTGAACGCGTCGAAAAAGCGAAGAGGAACTAAATTTTTGCAGAACTCCATAGAGTTTCAAAAAACGTTCTCAATGAGTGTGCAATCTCCTCTTTTTACCGTAATCATTATTCCCATTCCTTATCAATTGTTTCCCATTCTTTTGTTATTTTTGCATTCTCTTCGGCCATTTCAAGATATCCTTCTTTCAATAACCCATTTTTTTGTCTTTCGTGCTTCTCTATTTTCTGCATCATCTTGAGAATAACTTCTTCATACGTCTCTTTTTCTTTAATAAAACTCGCCACAAATCCCGCGAGCGCCTAGATTAATTATTTCTACTGACTGCGCGAGCGTACGACCTTCAGGTCGGGGATGGATGGCG
>JBBSXE010000060.1:0-16522 GCA_038045925.1 Nanobdellota archaeon | reverse complement strand
TTCTGAACTTTTCCCTAATCTCATTTGTCTTCTTTTCATGCAGCTTCAGGAGCACTGCTTTGCATTTTACCAAGAACGTTGGAGCATCCTTTAGCATTTTGTCGCATTGCTCGTCAGGAACTGTTCTGTCAACATAGTATTGGGCGTCTATTCTTGCCTGCAAGGAGTCTTCAACAAATTCCACTTCTTTGGCAGTGAAGTACTCTGCAAAAAACCTCTTTGCAAATGCTATGGTGCACGCATGAATTTCACATTTTACCCCGACTTTCATCAACAAGGCATACAGCGAAAAATATATGGTGTAGTACGCAGTTGAGATCTTCCAATCCTTCAAGGTATTTATCCGCATCGACTCAAGCGCTTCCTCTGCTTTTTTCAGGTATGCTTCTGCAAGATTTTCGTTCGGTTCAATTAACTGCAACCCTCCTTTTTTTCCAGCACACCATTGTATTGTACCCATCTTTTTCTCATGCATGCTTCACCATCACCTCGATGAATTTCTCTCCATTTGCGATAATTATATGGGTTTTCGCTATTTCCTTCAAGAGGATATCTTTGCCAACATTCTTTTCAAAAACCTTCATCGGATAGCACTTTACACTGATGTTTATTCCAAAATTTTTTGAAACTTTTTTTACTTCTTCTTTGTTATAGCTGCCAGCAATAAACACATCAAGATCAGACTCTTTGTTTTCAAGCCCCTTTGCATAACTTCCAAAAATAACGCCGACGCCTTGTATATAAGGAGTTATCTTTTCTATCATTTCTTTGACGATAAGGCTCTTTTCGAGAAATGCGAGTGCCTTGTATTGCTCCACAAACAGCAAATATCGGTTTGTATGCTCATTCAACCTCAACGTGTAGGACTTGATCTTGCCTCTTTTTTTCGACTCAAGAATGCCTTTATTTTCCAAATCTTCAAGCATGAGCTGGGCAGTTCTTGGGCTAATGTCCAATACTTTCTCGACTTCCCGTATGTAATAGTCTCTCTCAAACCCATTCGTAAATAACGCGAGGACCTGTAGGCTATTTTCCGTTATGTTTATTTTATCATACATATGTATTATTTAGCATACGATCCGTATATAAGCTTTTCGCACTGCAGGCTATGGTCAAATCCTCTGAATTCTTCATCTCAAATTTGTCCCGTTGCACTCTCCTCTCTTCAGTCGTCTGGTCGTTTAACGAGAATTAGTCAAAATTCACAACCCCTTAATCATATACTCTTGGCCTTTTATCGATTTTAATTATGCCTACCATGCTCAATGTTCTATCAACCTCATATAAAATTCTATAATCCCCAACTCTCACTCGATAGGTTTTTTCCTTATAACCTTCTACGATTATTGTTTCTCGAAGCACTGGTTCTTTTCTAAGTTCTTCAATTCTGTTCATCAATCTTTTTGCCAATATTTTATCAGATTTTTTCAAGAATTTTTTTGCTTGGTTCGAATATTTGACATCGAACATTTACAATTCCAACTCTTTTTTCAATTCATCGTGAGAAACTAATTTACCTTCAGATTTTTCTCTTCGATATTCAAGCAATGCTTCATAATCTTCTTCTGTCATAATTGCATCTGCATCAATCATGTGTTCCTTGATTTGCTCCACATTTTTCTCAATTTTTTCTAATTTTTGAAGTATTAGTTTTGTTTCGTTTGCCATCTTTAGGATATATTCTCTGTTATTTATAAAGTTGTCGTGGGTTTGAACTTGAGAAATGTAAGTACTCCGCTCCCTTTGATCATACCAAAATTTATTTTTGGAATATGTTCTTTTCTTTCAGTAACTTCAACTTGCGTTTTCCCTTACCAGAAATACTCCGATCAGAAAGCACGCAGCCAGTAATGGCGCAAGCGCAAGATCTGCAATCTGGGAAATATACGCGATGTAGGTTGCAATATCCGGAATCAATGCAGCCAGATCATCACGGAAAGCAGTTTCGAGGCTTTCAACGGCATTGCTGATCATGATCAAGAGCAGGAAAAAGATGCCAAACAAGATCGCGTTCATACTTGACTCTGCTTCCCTGACTTCAAACTCCCGCAAACGTGAGACATAGACAAGGCTTACTATCGTTAACATGACGGCAACGCTGTTGATGATGACGAGGATGTGGCTCATGGTTTACTCCGCTTTGATCTTGAATTTTGTTTTCATGTTCTTTCTTTTTTCCTTCGCTTCTTCCTTTAATTCTTCAACTTCACTTTTCGCGATAAGGAGATCGCTTTCCCGCTTTTCAATCTGCATCTCCCGCTTTGTCACTTCAGCCCGGTCTTTCGCGATCCTTCGCTCTTCGCTTGCGCTCTTTTCTTCCCGTTGTTCAAGCATGTTTTCTCGTTCTTTTACCTTTATTTCCACTTCACGAAGACGCTCTTTCTCTCGTCTTGTCTGTTCAGCCAACTGCTCCGCGCGCTGCTCTTTTTTCAATGCTTCCTGCCGTGTTGCCTCAAACTCTGTTTTCTGCTGGTCAATTGCTTTTCGATCACGGCGCATCTTTGCTTTTTCACTCGCAGCTTCATCTCTTGCCCGCTGCTGCTCCTGCGCAAGCTCATCCCGCAATTGCTTTTGCTCCTGGCTGAACTGCTGCTTCACTTCCTCCAACTTCCGCAATTCCTGCCTTGTTTTCTCTTCTATTTTTCTCAACACTTCCTTGCGATCCTCAATCTCCATTTTTTTCCGCTCCGCTTCCCGGTCAATTGAAGCGTATGATTTTATTTTCCGCTCCACGTCTGCTTCACGCCTTTCAATTTCTTCTTCGATCTTGTCAACTTCTTTTATCCTCTCTTTGTACTTGGTGACGACGGCGTTTCTCGCGCTTTTGTAGTCTTCCTGCAATTTTTTTAATCCTTCATCTTTTTTCTGGAGCCACGCTTCCTTTCTCTTCAGCCAATCCTCTTTCTTTTTTTTGTATTCGAGGACAGTCGCTTTGTATTTTTCTTCAATCTCTTTTTCTTTTGCGTTGAGCTTGTCTTCACGAGACTGCGCCTTGAGAATAATGTTTTCTGACTCTCGTTGTTTTTCTGTCAGCTCCTTAAGCTTTCTTTCTTCCTCGCTTTTCGTTCGTTGAAAATCTTCCCGATCTTTCTTTCCCGCTTCTTTTTCTTTTTCGACTGTTTCTTGCTTTGCCTTCAGCGCTACTTCTTTGTCTGCCAATTCTTTTTCTTTTTCTTTGATCTGCTTTTCTACCTTCTTTACTATTTCTTCCTTTTCTTTCAATTTTACAATTTCCGGGGCGACAATATGCCGGGCAAACTCATACCGAATCGGATGCTTTTTTGACTCTTCCAATAATTCGCGCAAGTCTTCAACCCGCTTGCCGAGACGATCACGATATTCTCGAATGCTGATCACCGTCAGCGCAAGGACAATCATGAAGAAAAATACCGCTTCCAGGACATCTTTGATTCCCTTCGGGATAAATCCGACAACTTTAATAATAAAGGGGAGCAACATCAATAAAATGATATTAAATAAGCGATGCGCTTTGAGTTTGGTGATTTCACGTTCGCGCTTCGTTTTGTACCAGAGCACTGCCGCGACCGCTAAAATAAAGATGGTGATGTACTGCTGAATGAGCGTGAAGCTTTCTAGTGCCATTTTTATCACTTATTTATAGTATCCTATTTTTGTCATTATAAGGTATATAAATTTTCTGGTTTATATGCCGCGTCACGATTATGATTTTCGCATTTCGGGCAGAATTGCTCCTTATCAAGCAAAGTCTCATTACATAGTTCATCTTGGTGTACTGTTTTAACGTGTTTAGGTAACATTATTTTTGATGTTTATAAAGTATAGTATAACTATATAAATTAAAGTACATATATTTAAAG
The DNA here is from genome assembly GCA_038045925.1 of Nanobdellota archaeon. Lineage (GTDB taxonomy): Archaea > Nanobdellota > Nanobdellia > SCGC-AAA011-G17 > UBA489 > UBA489. The sequence continues at coordinate 12,683 of JBBSXE010000060.1, read as the reverse complement.
GAAAGTAAACTTTATATACTAAGAGATAATCTCTTGTTATGAAGCAACATGCTCATTCCAGAAAAATTAAACACAATCATACGTATTCTTTTGGCTAATAAGTTCAGCAATAAAACAGAAGTCACAGTTCCTGAATTAGCCAAAGAGGCAAAATTAACTTCAGGGATGGCTAAGCGCCTCTTAGTTCGTTTAGAAAAGAGCGGTTATCTTACTATCAAAAGAAGTGTTAAATTAACAAACCCCATAAAACTAATGAAAGCTTGGGGATACACGTATTCTCTCCGAGAGATTGAACGCTCGGAATTCATTTCTGCAGAGAGACCGCACTATATTATTTTGAAAATTTCCAATTGGGCGAGAAAAGAAAAAATGCCGTACGCATTTACGCTGTTCTCCGCTACCGAACATGTTAGTCCGTATGTTGCTCCATCTACAACACATGTATACATCTTAAAATCAGACCTCCCCGCATGGCAAAGATTTTTTAGAGAAGAAAAGATATTGCCTGCTGAGAAAGAGGGAAATGTCGTGTGTTTCCTCGTTGATGAAGATTATTTTAAAACTATAGAAGATGTACGGGGGATAACTATAGTATCACTTCCACAGCTTTACGCTGACTTAATTTCGTTTGGAGGTCGTGGTGAAGAAGCTGCTCAAGAACTTTCAAGAATAGTCGACAAGAGGTTAGAGCATGTATGACTCTTTAGAAACCGATCTTTCACGTAAAGAATTGACCGCAATTTTTAAAGAATCTGTCGGAGTACCTATTTGTTTAATCGGTGGCTGGGCTTCCTATCTCTATGTTAATGAGAAATATAAACGAGCATTTGGCAAAGAGTATATGAGCTCTCGGGATATTGATATCTTCTTTGATCCAAAAAAAGAAAAAGAATTCCTTAACGTGGTCAATAAAAGAGGATTTACAAAAAACGACTTTCATTTTAGATATGAGAAAATTTATGACCGTGAAAGTCAGTTATTCGTTACCCCTGAACAAGCAAAAAGAAAGCAACTGTATGATCTTATTTACATCTTCTTAGATTTATTCTCCAATGAAGAAACAAAATTATTAGGGAGTTGGTGGGATTTAGAACCATTGAAAAAAATATCTTCCGTTAACATAGAAGATTTTTTTGTCGCGGATATCGATAGCCTCATCGCATTAAAGTGTACCGCGCTATTCGCTCGCGATAAAGCTGACAAAGAAAATAAAGACGCTTGTGACTTATACGCTTTGATAACCTATAGTGGCAGGACGATTCTTCCAACGCGTTTATTACAAAAGACTATTGAAAAAATTCTGAGCCGTCCCGATCTTTTGTACGCTGTCGCAGAGCACGTTATTTTAGATCCAAGCAAACAAAGTATCGTTGAAGTTACATTAAGAGGTACATTGGAAGAAATAAACAACCACGTAATCTAAAAACTTTCCAATCCACCTGTATGATTAGAGTTCGTGATAAATAAATTGGCAGATGAGGAGTACATAGGAGTAACACGCGACAAGATACTCTGTCTCAACATTTTCAACCAGAGAAAAGTATTTATAGCCCTTTGACTTCGAAAGCATATGCAAAAAACGCTTTTAAGCCAATTGTCAAAAGAGTTGGACATTTCCGAACAAAAAATCCTCGATGAAAGCATCTCTGCTTTTCTTGAGCAAGAGCTGCGTAATGTATCTGCTGAAATAATTCATATCAAAATGCAATTCCACGTTAAGACGCTTGAAGAACTTAGGCATAATATCGAAGAAGGGAAATTAGACGAGCATCCTGCGTGGGAACAACTCATTTATTGGGAAAATCTCGATAAAAAAATAAAGGTGGTTCGCGATTGGATGCAGAGAGTACATATCTCAAGCTAAAGACGATTGCACTTGAAGCGTTTTCAGATATTGTTGAGTCTGCTTCTCTTCAAAAAGGTCCCTTTGCGGTTACTCGTAGTCTTAGGATATTTTTTTACGATGGTTCTTTTCTCGAAATATGGATTAGCAACAAGAAATATTCATACCATTGGCAGAAAAATGATGGAACCTTCTATCGACATGACAACGCTCCGCATAAAAGCCATCAACAGATCAAAACGTTTCCAAAACATTTTCATAATGGATCGAGGGAAAATGTACGCGAGAGCGATATCAGCGACGATCCTCTTCTTGCAATGAAACAGTTTTTGACATTTATCAAAGAAAAAACTCAGAGAATCTAACAATCATATTATTTTTTGGATCTTCGAAAGAGTTTTAAATAACGTTTTCTGCATCATTGTATGCTTCTCTTTACGCTGCTCATCTTCCTGATTTCCTTTGTTCTTCTTGTCAAGGGATCTGATTTATTTGTCGATGAAGCTTCCCGCGTCGCACGGCTGTTTGGCGTCTCTGAGTTGGTGATTGGTTTAACGATTGTTTCTATTGGAACTTCTTTTCCTGAACTTGCCTCGTCACTGTATTCTGCTTTTGTTCATCAGACAACAATCGCCATTGGAACTATTATCGGATCAAATATCGTGAACATCGGGCTGGTGCTTGCCGTTGGCGCGCTGCTCGCTCCCATTGTCTTCGTTTCAGGCATGTACCAGAAAGACGCATGGATCTTGCTCGGCATTACCCTGCTATTCATCATTCTTTCTTTTGACGGCAGCATCAGTCTTGTTGAGGGCATTCTTTTTGTCGTTTTGTTTGCAGCATACATTATTCATCTGCTACGCCAAAAACAGCCGCGCGATGACCGCCTCTACACGTCATTTTATCAATCCTACGTGCATGCGACAAAAAAAACACTCACCTTCAAAAATCATACTGATGCCCTTGACAAGGGATTGACCTATCGCATTTATCAGCGATTATTACATGATGGTGTTGATGTGAAAAAAGAATTTCGCCATCACCTGCTGCACTCAATTTACCTGCGTCTTTTTTTCTGTGCCGTCGGCGTGATTGGGCTCTCTGTCGGAGCAAAATATTTAGTGAGCTCGTCACTGACGTTTGCAGCCGCGCTTGGCATTTCTCCCACGCTTATCGCGCTGACGTTTGTCGCTGTCGGCACGTCGCTGCCTGAACTTTTTGTGACTATTGCTTCAGCACGGAAAAAACTCGGGAGCATTCTTGTGGGAAATATCATTGGATCCAACATCGCGAATCTTCTCTTTGTCGGCGGCGTTGCAGCATTGATTGAGCCTCTTCAGATTACGCACTTTGATTACCTCTTGACACTGCCCGCGCTCTTGTTCATGACTGTTGTTCTCCTGCATTTTATCCGCTCAAAGTGGATGAGCAAGGTCTTTCAGGGACTATTGCTTTTGCTTTTTTACAGCATCTTTCTCTTCTTTGTGGTGCTTCTCCACGGATTCGCGCTTTAACGAAACTTATTTAAATCTTCAATCTTGCATCAGAATCCTCAAAGAGGTTATAGGAGTACCATGGAACCGACAGGCAATATTGTCCCTCAGCATATTGGCATCATTCTCGACGGTAATCGCAGATTTGCAAAACGACTGCTGTTGAAACCATGGAAAGGGCATGAATGGGGAGCAAAGAAAATAGAACAGTTGCTTTCTTGGTGCGAAGAATATGGCGTTCATGAACTGACGCTCTACGCGTTCTCCGTTGAAAACTTTAATCGCCCGAAACGAGAATTTGATTATCTTATGGATCTTTTTTTCCGAGAGTTCACCCGTCTTAAGGATGATCCGCGACTTCTCGAAAAACAGATTCGAATTACCTTCATTGGCAGAATATCGATGTTTCCTGAGAACATTCAACAATGCATGCGAGATCTCATGGAAAAAACAAAACACTTTACAAAACACCTTGTCAACTTTGCGATGGCCTATGGCGGCAGGGACGAAGTCGTTGACGCAACAAAAAAAATAGCGGCACAAGTTCAAGATGGAAAACTCGCTGTTGAGGAGATCAATGCATCTGTTTTTGCAGAAAATCTCTACATGAACGATGATGTTGACTTGCTTATCCGAACATCAGAATCTCGGTTAAGCGGATTTTTACCCTGGCAGACAACCTACAGCGAAATTATTTTTCTGCCAGACAAATTATGGCCTGAGTTTGAGAAAAAAGATTTTGCTGCGTGCATCGAAGAATACCAGCGACGACAGCGACGGTTTGGAACATAATAGTTAGCGACAAAAGAAAATCATAATTGGCGCGCTTACTTGTAGTAGTTTACTGCGTGAAGAATTAATTCAATAAGGAAAATTTATTCGTTACTTTTGTCATAAACTACTTTCTAAAAAGCTATATAAAGTCGTCTAGAATTATTAAAATTCTTTAAACATGGTAGACAGCCATAAAATCATAGAAAAAGTGGAAACAGGAGTCTTTATAGAGAGAATAAAATACCTCAAAAAAGAAGATGTGGAGGTGAGCGATCATGCAGTTTTCAGGGTTAAAAAGGCAGAAAGAAAGGCTTTTAAAGATGAAATCATAGATATCTTATTGCATGAGAACCCTCTGCTGGTTGGCATACAGCGGAATAAAAATTATGCAGTCTATTATAAATACAAATCAGATACGTTGAAAATGATACTCGACATGACACCAAAAAGTATAAAGGTAGTCACAGTATATATAGTAGATAATAAACAAGTTCCAAGACTATGACTATAAAACATCTGAAAGGTAAAGGAGAAGTAGATTATGACTATAATTACGATATTCTCTTTTTTAAGGCAGCTGAAAGAGAGTATGTTAAATCTATTGAGCTGGATAATATTGTCTTAGACATAGATAAGGAAGGCTTTATTGTAGGAATACAGATACTTGAGGCTTCAAAATTTTTATGCATTGATAAAAAAATGTTACTTAAAATTCCCGCTTGGATATTCGAAACGAAAGTAGACCATGGAAAGATTGAAATCAGGCTGTTATTTAAAATGATGTTAAGAAATAAAGTCATAGAAAAGAACCCTATTATTATACAAGAAACTACAGAGTCATTGCCAAATTCTGAATTAATATGCGAGATAAGATAGAACCTATCTCTTGGAAGAAGGAAAAATAGCTTTGCAGGGAAATAAGTCCATCATGGAGCATCAGAAGATTAAAAGCATCTATTTGGGCGGACAATAATGCCTTTGCACCTTTAGTTAGCGACAAAAGAAAATCATAATTGGCGCGCTTACTTGCAGTGGTTTACTGTGTGAAGGATCAATTCAACAAGGAAAATTTATTCGTTACTTTTGTCATAAACTACTTAGTTACATACATGTTACCTGTACCTCTCTCCAGAATTTTTCTCTTCACTTCTTACCTGCCAGCGATATTATTAAATACTCGTGCGATTCTTTTCTTCTTTATGAAAGACCTCCTCAAGAAATACGTGCTGCAGAACATTTTGAAGTACGGGAAGCCAGACAAACATTCCATTATTGGGAAGATCTTCGCTGAGAATCCTCGTTTGAAAGACAAGAAAGCGGCGATCTTTAAGGAGCTTGATGCTGTTATCGCGTCTGTTGCATCGTTGAGCAAGCCAGAACAAGAGAAGGAATTTTCCGTGTACGCGGGATCTTTTCAACCACCACAACAGCGAGAACGCAATATAGTTAGTTCAAAGCAATTCCGGCCGCTGCCTGAGCTGCCTGCTGTCGAGGGACGAGAGCACATATTTCGGATTGAGATCAGCCCTTCTGGAGCTGGTACTCATATTGGAAGAGGCATCCTTCTTTTACTCAATGCAGAATATGCAAAAAAATACAAAGGAAAATTCATTGTGCGAATTTCAGACACAGATCCTGACAAAGTTGATCCAGCTGCTTACCAAGTCATTGTTGAAGAAGCAAAATGGCTCACCGAAAATAAAGTTGATGAAGTCATCATTCAATCTGAACGGATGGATATATATTATTTGTACGCAAAACAGTTGATTGACTTGAAAAAAGCATATGTCTGCACGTGCGCTGTTGAATCCTTCCGCGAACTTATCCTCAAGCAAGAAGCGTGCCCCTGCCGCGATCTTTCTGCAAAAGAACAAACTGTACGATGGCACCAGATGTTTACGACGTATCAACAAGGAGAAGCGGTGCTCCGCGTTAAAACTGATTTACAACATCCAAACCCAGCAGTGCGCGATTGGCCAGCGTTTCGCATCAATGAAAGCGAGCATGTTCGCCAAGGAAAAAAATACCGCGTGTGGCCGCTGATGAATTTTGCCGTTCCTGTCGATGATCATGAAAATGGCATGACGCATATTATCCGCGGAAAAGACCATATTGTGAACAAAGATCGGCAGCTCTACATTTATAAGTATTTTGACTGGTGGGTACCTCATTTTGTTCATATTGGGAAAATCAACTTTGTTGGCATGAAGCTGAAAACAAGCCTGACCAAAGAAGAAATCAAGAACAAGAAATATGCTGGATGGGATGACATCAAGCTGCCGTTTGTTGGAGCTTTGCGGCGCAGAGGATTTTTGCCAGCATCCTTGATCAAATACGCTCATGAAATAGGTCCAAGCAAAGTGGACAAAACTGTTCCTTATGATACTTTTATGCAGGCGATTGCAAGCTACAACAAAGAATTCATCGATGCATCGACAAAACGCTATTTTTTTGTTGAGAAACCAAAGAAGATTACCATTAAAGGCGCGCCAAACATTACTGCGCACGCTCCTCTCCATCCCGATGATCCAAGCAAAGGAGAACGCATTCTGGAAACCGGCAAAGACTTTTACATCCAGGATACTCTTGAAAAAAACAAGCTGTATCGCTTTATGCATCTCTTCAATTTCAAGAACAAGACGTTTCACAGCGAACCATACGATCAAGCATTGAAAGCAACACTGATTCATTGGCTGCCGGTATGCGATGATCTTGTGCCAGTCTGGATTCATTGCCAGGATGGGACGGTGAAAAAAGGACTTGGAGAACCAGGATTGCGCGATTTAAAAGTTCACGAGATTATTCAGTTTGAGCGCGTTGGCTTCTGCAAGCTTGACGCGAAAGAAAAAGACAAACTTATTTTCTGGTATGGGCACAGATAAATAAAGATTTTTCAATCAAGGAATTTTTTCTTAAAAACCACTTGCTTTTTGATATCTTCTTCTTGACGCACTATTTCTTTGCGCTTGCGCTTCTATCAACTCTATCTGCCATACTCTTACCTCAGTTCCCACTAAGCTGTCAAGTTCTGCTAATTCTACACCTATCCTTCCTCTTTGCGCACTTCTTTCTCGTCGATGGAGTTCTGGATAAACTTCAGGGCACTCCAGGTACACTGCAAGAATTCTTCGCACTGCCTGTCTTCGGTTATTTGCAACCACATAAATTCTAGATAACGTAGAATTGCTTAACTCCAGATTCCCTACACTATATCTTTCGATAACGTATCCGCCATATACACAACGTTCTGTTAAACTTTCTATTCGCCTTACCATTTTGATACAGCTCTTTTTGTTTTTTGATCACGCTACTCTTTATTACGAAAGGTAACTGTTCAGTATCTTGAAGTAAAAAACTTGATTTATAGCTGTTACATGGCTTATAGCAGCATTCTAACGCTTCAGTGATTTAGCGATAAGAAAAAATATATATCGTGTCTAAATGACCTCTTGGGCTAGAAAACACCCACTCTGCAAATGTGCACTTCAGAAAGCTGAATAGTTACTACGAAAGCAAATCTTTTTAAAGCTTCTTATGCGATCTTTTTTCATTACCAATGATCCACATGGGAGGTATCTACTATGGCAGCACAAGGCAATGATTTTTTACGACGCGTCTATGAGGCTATTGAAATCGCTCGAAAAACAGGAAAAATAAAAAAAGGAACAAATGAGGCGACAAAAGCGATCGAACGGGGAATAGCGAAGCTTGTTGTTATTGCAAAGGACGTGAATCCTCCTGAGATTACGATGCATTTTAAACCACTGTGCGCGGAAAAACATGTTCCTCTTGTTGATTCCGCGAGCAGAGAAGAACTCGGTGTCGCTGCGGGATTAAATGTTCCAACAACGAGCATTGTAATTATTCAAGAAGGAGAAGCAGGAGAGATTATCAAGGAGATTGCAATACAACTGAAATAAATTTTATGCGGGCATTACCATGGCAAAACCAGACACTTCACAACATTTACCTGATGAAAAAAAACAGAAAGGCAAAGAGCAGCGCGAAGAAGACGTTGTCGCGCAGCAGAAAGGATCAGTTGTGACGTTTTCTTCGGCGTATCCCGCGGTTGTTGAAGAAGTTGTCGGGCGCACAGGAACTCGCGGCGGGATTATCCAAGTTCGCTGCAAAATTCTTGAGGGGCGAGACAAAGGGCGTGTTATGCGACGAAATGTCAAGGGACCAATCAGAGAGAAAGATGTTCTCATGCTTCGTGAAACTGAAATTGAGGCGCGCAGTTTGTCTCAAGGAAAACGAGGAAAAAAATAAACCATGGCAACGCTCTGCACCTTTTGCGGCGGAACTATTGAGATTGGAACAGGTATGATGTTTGTCAAAAATGACGGCAAAGTCTTTCGGTTCTGCAGCTCAAAATGCAGAAAAAACCAGCTGCACCTGCAGCGGAAACCTATTCATGTTAAATGGACAAAGCTTTATAAGGCTGAACGGGAGCATGCTAAGAAGTTGACGCATGAAAAAACCAGTGATTGAACGCAGTTTAATTCTGATTAAGCCTGATGGCGTGATGAAAGGTCTTGTCGGAGACATTGTCAAGCGTTTTGAACAGATGCGGTTGAACCTTGTCGCCATGAAAATGATTCTCGCGGATGACCGATTGGCAGACCAGCATTACCTGTTTACTGAATCATGGGCGAACGCGTTGGGAGAAAAAACCCGAGAAGCATATCAAAAAAAAGGAATTGAGCTCAAAGAATCAAATTTCGAATTGGCGCAACGCGTTAAGAAGTGGAATATGAGCTTTCTTCGGGAAGGTCCTGTTGTCGCTTTTGTTGTTGAAGGACCGCACGCGGTTGAACTGGGAAGAAAACTTGTTGGCAACACTGAACCTCGGCAAGCGCTTCCGGGAACGATTCGCGGAGATTTTTCGTTTGATTCTTACGCGCTTTCAGACGCACAGCAACGGCCTGTACGGAACATTATTCACGCGTCCGGCACTGTTGTTGAGGCTGAACGCGAGATTGGACTCTGGTTTAGCGCAGACGAAATCTATAAATACAGGGGACTCGCAGATCATTCTATTATTTAAGCTTGAAAAAAGTTTTTGAGAGAGAAGAGGTGAATCGATCAGTGGTGAAGCAACAACAGACTCGTCATTTCAATGATGATCTTTTTTCTTATGAAGACCTCAGCAGTTTTTTTACGTTCTTGAAAAAAAATGTGAATACGCTGCGAAAAAATCTTGGAAAATTTGAAGAGCCGTACAGCGAGATATCGCAAAATTACAAACAGATTCTCATTACCGTTCTGCTGCCTCAAGTTGCCCGAAGCAATCTGAAGATCATCGCCAGCGATACGCTCCTTGAGATCAAAGCGGAACAAAAAAACGGAACAGCAGAAAAACCAAAAACATTTTACCGCGCCATCGATCTTCCTTCCTGCGCTGATATCAAAAAAACCGCGGCTACATATCGTAATAATACCCTCCACATCATTATCCCTACATTGTACGCGTAATCCTTTACACTTTATATGGCGCGCCTGCGGCCTATTGTTGGATACAGCATCTCAATTTTTTGGTATTCTCGCTCACAATTCCTGCACTTATAGGGATTTGTCCGCGCGCTTTTTGTAATTCTCTCCGTACAATCAATACATTTTCTATACCTTTTCATCTTCTCGTACCCCCCCACTATTCTTTGGCATTTCCCTTCCTCTTTTTTATTGGTCGAACGTTATATGTAGGCAACGATACACAGCTTTTTCATCGATTCATCAATCGCGTGATCTTCGTCCAAGAATCTTCGTGTTTCCAACTCTTTGTCAGATTCACTTTTAATCTCTAACTTAAATCTCATTTTGTCCACCCCCTCTGGATTTGTTGTATGTATGAGATAATCCTTACTATACTCTTTTTTGCTGTTCTTGGCAGGTTCTTTTAACCCTCATCAAACTCGATGTACCCACGCATAAACGCCTCTTCTTCAGAGGAGATTTCGTCGTCTTCCAAGAGGTGCTCGATTTCCTCTTCGTTGTAGAAGTCGTCGCCGATGTCTTTTTCTCTTTTCAACGTCCTCTCAACTTCTTTTGCGTGTTGTTTCATTTTTTCCTCCCGAAATTTTTCCGGCATTAAGAGAAAGATTTATATAGCAATATATACTTCACTGAAATAGCATATATCAACTATATGTGCGCTATAAAACATATCTAAAAAATCGATATATCAACATATGAAAGGGGGAATAGATTATGGACTACAGAAAACTGATCAAATTTGGAGAGAACTCATTTGTGATTTCATTACCGAAAATGTGGCTAAAGAAAAACCAGCTAGAAAAAGGAAATGTTGTGTATCTCACTGAAAACGGGAATAATGAACTCATGGTAAGCCCCCAGGAACATAATAACTCCCAAGGAGAACGTAGTATCATTCTTGATTTAGACCAAGAAGACGACTTTCAAAGTATCTTACGAAAACTATACTCCAAATATATTGCAGGATATGATCTTATTACTCTTTTAGGTGAAAAAGCAATTCGTGAACATGGAGAAAAAATCAGGGCTCTTTTAAATGAGCTTCTTGCTTTTGAAATTCTTGAAGAAACAAAAAATAAAATCGTCCTTAAAGACTATATTGATGCAAGGATCGTTTCTCTCGAAGCGACTATACGCCGTATTGATGTCTTAATTCGTTCTATGCTTGATGATCTTCAACATGTTTATAAAGATAATACTGCGAGCCTCGGTAGAAGGGATAAGGAAATTGGTAAACTATCACTTCTTGCTCTTCGTATTCTCAATAAGGCGACGATAAACCCCCAAATTCAATCAAAAATTGGGATTAAGTCCGACCGACTTTTAAATACATGGAATCTCTTTAATAATTTTGAACCACTCGCCAGCGAATTAAAAAAACTCGCTATCTATTTAGAGAAAAATAATGCAACAAAGCATGAGCTTGAAGCCTTTTTTAATCTATTTGAGCGTGTTTCTGAAGATTATAAAAATGCAATGAAAGCATGGTATACTAAAGACGAAAAACTTGCTTATGCAACTGCAAATGCCGTCCTCCCTCGTATTGAACAATGTGATATGCTTATAGGTGTTCAAAAGGACATTTATCTGCCTCTTGCTATTAGCAAACTTAAAAACATAGAAACGTTTATAAAGAATATTGTGCGGGGCATTTATGACGTTTAATGGAAGTGAGCACTAAACAATGTCAACAGCAAATGGGCTTAGTGAACAGCTTAGTCAAGAAGACATAGATGAATCTTTTATTCGGAACGTTTTATTATCTAGGCAAGGGTTTGAAAACTATAATAAACCTTTAAGTTACAAAATTCGACCTTTATCCACCAAATCTTTTGGATTAGAGAGTGATCTCGCAGTTATTGACGTCTATAATGGAGATGGTAAAAAAAAATGGGGTTTTGTCCTCAAACGTCAAAAAGAAATCCCAACTACAAAAGAACTCAATGAAAGAACAGCTGATGAGAGGTATACTATTGAGAGTAAAATTCTGACCTATCTGGGAGACTTGCAAGTAATCGATGCTGATAAAGGCAGACGTCGCATTATTACACCAGAATGGGAAGGATCCCTCGATTACTTATTGGATTCTGTACGAGCCCATTTGAACCTCGCAAAAGCTACAACAGGTGAAATAGGTAGCGAGGTGATCAGTGCACGAGATAGAGCTTTTCGTTATGTTCGTGAGGCTATGCAATCTCTTGTTTCTGTGTGCACTCGTTTAACTGATGTGCGCGAAGATTTTGAACGGTCTGGGGTGATGCTGGGAAAAAAATCCCAACATGAAGCGGCAACTATATTAGAGAAACAATTACGAGTAATTGTTACATCATGTCTTAAAGATTCTGATCAAAGACACCAGATGGAAATGCAAAGAGCATTAGAAGAAAGATTGCAGCCAACAGGAGATCTTGCGCAGGAACTAAGAACGCTTGCAAAGAGCCTCACTTCAAAACAAACAATAATCCACTATGATCCAAGGACATCGAATTTCCTTTACAAAAGAACCATAGGGGATAAAACAACACAAACACTTCCAGATCCAGATCATTTAAAAATAACACTCTGTGACTTCGAGTCTGCTCGACTTGGTCCTTTAGGTCATGATCTTGCATACTTTATCCATGATCCTTATCTTTTATTTCTTCTCCCCCATAGGACTGATAGATATCATCTCTATAAGGAGTTTGTAACGAGTGCACTCCCTACCCTTCGCAGTAACGATTCGGATTACACAGATGCCAATCCTCTTGATTCTAATTTTGATGCCTTATGTCGCCAGACTTTTCATAAGGATACCATCATCGCTCTTATTGAAAGAACAGCGAACCCCCTAGAAATTGAGGCCCATAACCCTGCATTGTATGCACAATATGTTGGAAATCGAATATTAGAAGACAACAAAGAAGTACTTGATCGTAACTTAACTTGGTTACACAATCATCTTAATGCTCCTCAAAAATCTTTTCCATCCATTCGTTTTATCGTTAGGAAGTTATATGACTTACATCATAAAGAGCATAAGGATGCATCAGCTTATCATTGAAAACTTCTTCATCTCTCTTCATTTTTGATCGGTCTTT
>JBBSXE010000059.1:0-7022 GCA_038045925.1 Nanobdellota archaeon | reverse complement strand
GGCAGGATTTTGGGAGATGTGGACATTGATGAAGTTTTTGGTGCAGCTGGCTTGATTGACAGCGATCATACAGTGCAGGTAATTGATTGGGGTTACTACCAAGCTGCATTAAATTATTTTCATCTGATGGATAAGGTTTCAAAAGGTGAGAAGATAGATGATCTTGCTCAGCAGCTGCAGAAGTTAAGGTCAAGGTTTGATGGATTAGCAAGGACTGCAGTGGTCTGTTATGACAACCATTATCAGCTTCTTTCATTGGCAAATATTGTAAGGCTTTCTTATAATTTAGGAGAAGGTATCGGGAGAATTCTTGGCGCTATTCCGCGCATTACAGGAGATATTGTTGCAAGCATTGCATCTCTCGCCGAGACAGCACCTCACTATCTTCGGAGAGTATTGGATGATGCTGCAGACCATGGAAAAACAGCCATACAAATTGGAAAGAAAGGAAAACTAGAGCAGATTCTTGAGTCTGAGCCAGAAAGTATCCAAAAACAACTCGCCAAGCTTGTTCATGAAGATGAAGATGTTTCTTATGTTTCGATCCCTTTACCACTTGCAGAGTCGATGTATGCTGCGCTCATACGCCAGCAGAAAGCTCCTCGACAACATCATCGATATGCAGCAGTTTTTTTCGCACTTTTTTTTCTTTTATTAGGTGTTGTTTCTTTTGACTATGCACGTGTTACCGGCTATGCCTTCCTCGCTTCATCAGGCATTTCATATTCTGGATTTTATTCCTTCCTTGGATTCGCATTCTTAGGGATTTCTCTATTTGCATTTGCTCATTCTGAAAGAAAATCTAAAAAATAAGATTTACACTATTTCTGTTTTTTTCGCGCGCAACCCTTCGTATGGTATGGTTGATTTACCGCAAACACCGCATTTAAATCGGAGATCCTGCTTTTTCGCGGATTTTTTATTGTACATCTTCCATGATGAAATCGCGCCTCGTGATGTTTTTCCCTGATTGCCAAAACCACGATCATGGCCTCGACGTCTTCTTCTGGCAATTGAACCTTTTCTTAAGGTCCCTCTCTCTCTTTTCTTCGCTACGCTCACTACCTGTTCTGTGTGCTTTTTGCACTTAGGACAATACCGCATGCGTTTCTTCGGAATTTTCACTTTTTATTTCCTCCGCACGTTTTTTCTTGACTAAGAGATCCGCAGTTTTTTTTGGTAATACGCCGACGTCTTCATCTTCAAACGGACCATATATCTTCAAATCATTCGCGATGAACTGCGGCACCGGATGCAGCAAACGGATGATATTCATATCGCTGCCTTGTGGGGCAGGACTTTCCTCCCTTTTTATTTCTTTTGGTTTGTTTTCTATTATTGGAACGCGCTTTTCAACGACGTTCTCCACAATGCCTTTTCTGAACTTATTTAATGTTTCCAGCACTTCAAGGAACAATTGGCGCTCTTCTGGCAACAATACCGCAGCAATGTCTTTTTCGTTGATTCTTGAAGAAAATAACGCAAGCTGCATAATTTTTCCTTCACGTTTTTCATAGAACTCCTTTATCAGTTTTTTGACATTTATGAGTTGACGCTCTGTTTTTTCCACTTCGCCGGCAAACACAGATTCTTTGTTTTTTTGCGCATCAATAATCGCGCTTTTCTCCCCCAGATATTTCACGACGCTTTTGAAGAAATGGCTATCGAGCTTTTGCAGCTCCTGGCTGTACTTTTCTTTTCTGAGCAAGTCGTACAACACTTCATACGTCATGACATTTTCCGATACCATTTTTCTCTCTTTTTGCTTTCGGCTACTTAAATTTTTTGGTGATTCAACTCACTCCTCATACTTTTAAAGGCTGAATTATCCTTCTTTTCCATGATTTTCAAAGAAGAACCTGAAGACTTTGTTGTCGAGGAGATTCGGACACTTCCCTCTCTTGCTCAAGGTGCTTATGTTTATTATCTCCTTACCAAACGCAATATCACAACGCCTGAAGCAGCCGCATTTCTTTCAGAACACTTGCATATACCTCCCTCACACATTGGATATGCAGGGAATAAGGATAAGCGAGCAGTGACGACGCAATATATTTCTTTTCCTTGGAACTCTCGAAAACCACTTCAACAATCATATTCATTTACAGGTATGTCTCTGACGTATGTTACTCATGCAACTGAACGCATCACTCTTGGCGATCTGGAAGGGAATCGGTTTGTGATTACGATTCGCGATTTATCGACACAGCAAAAACTCACTGTTGACCAGATACGAAATCTGTTTGATGATCAGCGTTTTGGTGCTGAACAAAAAAATATTCCGATTGGGAAGGCGTTGGTGCGGGGGCGATTTCAGGAGGCGTGCGATCTTCTCCAGCTTTCATACACGGAGAACAATTATGCTGCTGCTTTGCGAACGGTGCAGAAAAAATTACTGCGCTTCTATGTTGCGAGCTATCAATCGTATCTCTGGAATCTTGTTGCAAGGCAAGTACATCATATTGAGACAGTTCCTCTTGTTGGCTTTTTGACAGAACTTACGGGAGATGTTGGACGGCTCTATCGAGCTCTTTTTGAGCATGAGGGAATTACACTCGATAACTTTCTGTTCAAATCTCTGCCGGAATTAATGGTTGAGGGAGATGAACGTCCTCTTTTTGTCGCAGTAAAGAACTTCTCGTATACCTACGACGCCGATGAATTACATCCGACAAAATTTAAATGCGTGCTGCGTTTTGAGCTGCAGAAAGGAGCGTATGCGACGATTGTTGTGAAGCAGTTATTTAAAGATTAAACACATACGTTTTTATATCTTTTTTTAATGCAATATCTTATGCCTCAAAATAAACATTCTAAAGAAACTTTCAATAACCCTGCCGTCATTAAGCCTATCAATATCATTCTTGTTCGCCACGGAGAGTCGCTAGCAAATGCTCAAGACATTTCCCAAGGCAATAACGATGAATATTCAGATACTCCACTATCTAAAAAAGGAAAAGAACAGGCAATAAAAGTTGCTGAACGATTGAAAAAAGAACCTCTTGATTTAATTTACTCATCGGACCTAAAAAGGGCGAAAGAGACTGCTGAGATCATCAATACATTCCATCATGTGCCCATTACATCTGATAAAAGATTAAGAGACATGCTCAATGATGAACCTCTTGAAGATTTCATAAAAAAATGTGAACACTCATTAAAAGACATCGAAAAAGAAAAGAAAAATACATTGGTCGTTGCCCATGGATCTTCTATCTTAACCTTATTAGCTATAACAACAGGAAGTAGGGAAGAAGGTGGAAAACTCGTGAAAGAGCACAGCAATACATATGGAAATACACATGTTAGCGTGGTTGAGAAAAAAGGAAATGCCTATGAAATAAAGCTTATTGGTTGTGGAAGGCATTTATCATAAAAGCGATTCTTCTCCAAAGTTTTAAATACCATTTTCAGCCCTTTTTAACCATGTTTAAGTTCCTCAAAGATAAACTGAAATCAGCCCTCAGTAAGATTACGAAGAAGGTTGAAGAAGAAGCACCGGAAGAAGTTATCGAACAAGTAGTTGAGGAAAAACAGCCCCAAGAAACAAAGAAAGAACCTAAAAAACAACAAATAAAAAAATCTGCTGCTCAAAAGAAAGCACTAAAACCAAAGAAAGAAAAGATATCTCGACAAGAACAACCTGCTGCTCAAGACATTCTTGAAGAACCTGAAACAGACCTAACACCACCTGCTGCAGCACCAGAGGAACGTGCCCAAGAAGAAGTCCCATCAGCAGAACAACCCACAACAAAGAAAGGATTTTTTTCACGATTGTTTCAGAAAAAAGAACAAGAAGCAACTTTGGAAGTAGAATTACCACAAGAAGAACCGGAAAAAATTCTTGCCGCCGAAGCCCCTATACCGGAGAAAAAAGGATTTTTCGGGAAACTGAAAGAAAAAATTGTCACGAAAAAGATCACTGCCGCGCAATTTGAAGAACTTTTTTGGGAGCTTGAAGTTACACTTTTAGAGAATAGCGTCGCTGTTGCTGTCATCGACCATATCAAGCAAGACTTGAAGAAACATCTCGTTGACACTCCTCTTGCTCGCGGACAAATTTTTTCTCTTATTGAACAACGCCTTCGCGAGAGCATTCGGTCAGTTTTATCTGTTGCATCATTCGATCTCGTTGCAGCGATACAATCAAAAAAAGAGAAACCTTATGTCATTGTCTTTTTCGGATTAAATGGCGCAGGAAAAACAACAACCCTCGCGCGCGTCGCACATTTGCTCAAAGAAAAAAAATTAGAGTCTGTTTTGGTTGCCGCTGACACCTTTCGTGCAGGCGCAAAGGAACAATTGCAAGAATGGTCACATGTTCTTCACCTGCCCATGATCAGCCACGACTATGGCGCAGATCCCGCAGCAGTTTGCTTTGACGGCATTGTATACGCAAAACAACACAATACTGCTGTTGTTCTTATCGATACTGCTGGACGACAACACAGCAATATCAACTTGGTCAAGCAAATGGAAAAAATTGTCCGCGTTGCGAAGCCGGACCTTAAACTTTTTGTCGGCGAGGCAACGACTGGCAATGATGCTGTTGTCCAATGCGAAGCCTTTGCAGCTTCTATCGGCATCGATGGCATCATCCTGACGAAAAGCGATGTTGATGAGAAAGGAGGCGCGATTATCTCTGTTTCCTACATCACGAAAAAACCCATCCTTTATCTCGGCGTTGGCCAACGCTTGCAAGACTTAGAGGCTTTTCACGCAGATATAGTGTTACAGCGACTCGGGCTGTAATTTTTTCTCCAGAAACGCTTTTATACTTCTTTTTCCATTACCTTCTTGCAATGGTAAAAAGACTCTTTTCACTTCTCGTTATCCTTATTTTTATACCTTTTTTCAGCGGATGCACTTCTGTATACTGCAGCACTCCTTCTATTCTTGTGGATGGCGCTTGCTGCACCGATGCAAATAAAGATGGTCTCTGTGACACAGGCAATTTTGTTGCCGAAGAAACTATTCCTCCTCCACCACTTAAAATAACCTCAACAAATATTTCTCTTCCAACAACTCCTGTTTTAACAACAAAAGAAGGCGCGCTGTTAAAAATAAGCCAAGATGATGATCATTTCTTAGGCAATGCCAATGGCACCGTTCTCTTGACTCTTTTTGGCGATTACGCAGGCACCAATACTCAGCGATTTCATCAAGAGATTATTCCTAAACTTTTAGATTTTTATGGTTCGCATATTCGCTATACATTTCGCAATTATCCTGATCTTACGAATCGACGATCTGTTGACGCAGCAGAAGCAAGCGAATGCGCCGGAGAGCAAGGAAAATTCTGGGAGTATCACGAAATTCTTCTCCAACATTATTTTGCATTGAGCTCTTCTTACCTTGCAGATTATGCGCAAGAAGCTAAACTTAACATTTTACAATTCACTACGTGTTTTCTCAATAGAAAATATTCTGCGGAAGTGTTGCAAGATCTTCGAGACGGAGATTCTTACGGCGTCTACATGACTCCTACTTTATTTATTAATAACCAACGCATTTCCGGATTTAAGTCATTCGCCACTTATCAGACTGCGCTTGAGAGCGAACTTTATGATGAACTGCAGCAAGTAAAAGGAACAACTGTCTCTGCGAGATCTCTTGGAACTCAAGGATATCTTATTCTTGAAGGCCAGGCTGCACTTGACCCAAGCATCTCGCAAAGCCCGTACAGTGATGTTCTTGATTTTGTTGATTCTTCGTTTACCTTTACCGCGACTGACCGTACTCCTGCTGATACACCGCAGCCTCAAGATGCCGCACAGCTTACCGCAACATTCGACGTGAAAAAACAGTTTACCACCGACAGCTATGATATCGCTCTTACACAACTCAGCTCTGAAGGCGTTACTCATTCTTTCTTTGGCGGCGTCGGCACACAGATCCTTATAAACGGCAAGACTGGTATTGGAACTTCCTACCTTCCCGCAACAACCGCATATGTTTCTCTTTGGGGATTATCCGACGTCTCTAAAAATGGCCAACTTATTGCGTCAAATGTTTTCACTCACTTTATAATCACTCCAGCGATTCGCGGCGCAGACAAAAAAATTCTCTCTCGTGTTCCTTCTTCAGGATTGCCAGAAGCGTATCTTCTCCTTGCTGGGAAATATGACAAGAATGGACAAGCGATTCCCGACACTGACCAAGGATTCCTCTATTTGTACTGGGATTCTCTCGATCTTCGCCAATAATCTTTATTTTTTTGAGAGAAAACGTTTATATAGTAGCCTGTCTGTCCTTTATTTTATGCAGAAAAGAGGGAACCATCAGTTCGGACACCGCGAATCTTTATCATCTTCTCATTCCTCTTCCCAAGAAAGTTATCGTCATACACATAAAATTCTCTATTTTATCACTACTCTTCTCATTATCCTTATTCTTGCCATCATCATCAGCTATCCTCTTTATAATCAACCGATTCAACCTTCTTTGCCTGAAGAAACTTCTCTGGCTATCGACTCCGTTACCTGCACCTGGAAAGAAACTTTTTATGAAACGTGTATGTCTGTGCGCTGGAGTGGTGCTGAAGGACTTTATGTCAAACCATATATTCCCGGCGGAGAATCTTCTGAAAATGTTGAAAAATATGATACTCAGCAGTTTTTCTATTGCCAGCCTGTTGGTACTGAAGATGGCTATCGCGTTACCCGCGCATTTCTCTATCGCGGTCAAGAACTTCTTCGTGATGTTGGAAAAGGAGTTTCCTGCCAAGACAAATCAATTCTTCTTCCATCAATTCCAGCGCCTAAAAAAGCATATACTTACTCGACGCGAGGACAATTTCTCGCAACTATTCAACCAACGAACGTTCGATCAGTGACTCCTTGGTATCGTATATTCAATAAAACTCAATCTCAGCAAAGCACCAAGATTGGACGTTCAGCTGCTGAAGGATTTTACATCATTTCTTTTCCTGATCCTGTACAATCCTGCACTTTTTCTGGACATTGGATAACGGACAATGATCCTATTCTTCGCCAACGCCGTTACTGTCATGACGCTACTGG
>JBBSXE010000058.1:0-2524 GCA_038045925.1 Nanobdellota archaeon | reverse complement strand
GAAATCTTTATATAAATCATTTTAAGCCTTCAAGTCATGAAAAGAACTGCCACTTGCGGAGAATTGAACGAGACACATATCGGAAAAAATATAATTCTACAAGGATGGGTTCAAAACAGAAGAGATCACGGCAGCCTTATATTTATAGATTTAAGAGATCGTTATGGAATAACACAAATAGTTTTTGATCCTAAACAAAATAAAAGTTTTGAGACTGCTCATAACGTCGGGAGAGAGTGGGTTATTGAAGTTGAAGGGATAGTTAAAGAAAGACCGCAAGGTACAGAAAATAAAGATAGATTAACTGGAAAAATAGAAGTAATAGCATCATCCGTTAAAATCATTAATGAGTCTAAAGTTCCTCCTATCGAAATAGAAGACAACTTGAAGTCGTCTGAGGACGTCAGATTGAAATATAGATATCTTGATTTGCGAAGACCAGTAATGCAGAAGAACTTAATACTTAGGCACAAAGTCATAAACACGACAAGAGAATTTTTTATCAGTAAAGGGTTCATAGAAATTGAAACCCCTATCATGGCCAAACCTACTCCGGAAGGTGCTCGAGATTATATTATCCCATCACGAGTGCATCCTGGAAAATTTTATGCGCTTCCACAATCTCCTCAAATATATAAACAATTATGCATGATTGCGGGGTTTGACAAATATTTTCAGATTGCTCGTTGTTTTCGCGATGAAGACTTGCGCGCCGATAGACAACCAGAGTTTACACAATTAGATATTGAAATGAGTTTTGTAGAGAAGGAAGATATTTTTACTATCAATGAAGAATGGCTTCAATACCTTTTCTCAAAAGTCATGAACATAAAGATTAATATACCTTTTAAACATATTACGTATCAAGAATCTATGGAAAAATATGGCTGTGACAAGCCAGATATGAGATTCGAGCTTTTCTTACATGATGTTACTTCAATCGTTGGAAAATCAGAGTTCAAAGTCTTTAATCAGGAGATGATCTTAGCGATGCCTGTTCCTGAAGATATTTCACGAAATGAAATCGATGAGTTCACAAAGATTGTGACACAATTAGGAGCAAAAGGTCTCGCATGGATCAAATATAAGAATGGACAACTGGATTCGCCCATTGTAAAATATTTATCTGAGCGAGAAAAAAAAGAATTGATTGCTCGGTTGAAGTTACATGAAGGCAGTACGGTTTTTTTCATAGGCGATAAAAAAAAGATTGCGCGTGATGTATTCTCAAAATTAAGAATTGCTGTTGGGAAACGCTTTAAGTATATCCAAGATGCATTTAGCTTTGTTTGGGTCACAGATTTTCCACTATTTGGTTGGAATGCAGAAGAGCGACGGTTTGAACCAGAGCATCATCCATTCACAGGTATACATCCTGATGACATCAAGCTCTTAGACAACCAGCAAGAAATGGAAAAAATCCGTTCACAATCTTATGATTTAGTCCTCAATGGCGTTGAAATCTGCTCCGGATCTATAAGAATTCATGATAGCGCGCTGCAGAAAAAGATTTTTGAAGTTATTGGTCTTAGTGAAGAGGAAGCTAAAATAAAATTCGGTTTCTTCATTGAGGCATTAAAATATGGCACTCCTCCGCATGGAGGCACTGCTCCCGGCCTTGATCGTTTAATTATGATTCTGGCTGGTCAAGAGTCTATTCGCGAGGTAATCGCATTCCCGAAGAACAAGTTCGCTGAAGCACTCATGGAAGAAAGTCCTGGCGAAATCAACGATCGACAGTTAAAAGAGCTCCATATTAAATCAGACTTGCCTAAAGATAAAGATCATAAAAGTTAACCAACCATGGACCATAAAAAAATAGAGGAACAAGCAAAAGCAATTATGGATAACTTCTTTGCCGCAATCTCAGAAATTAAACTCGATGAAGAATTAAAAGCTGCGTCAAGGGAAGCAGTTCGCGAAGCAAAAGCATCAGTGCCAGATCCCTTATTCCGCACGATGCTGTTTACGATCGCTGTTAAAAAAGATGGGGACCTCTTTGTCGCAGAGAAAGGAAAATGGATCTAAAAAAAAAGATTGATGATCTGAGAAATGGCTCGCTTACACCATCACAAAATATTGAACAATTTTTGGCTAAGATTAAAAGAGAGAATAAAAAATTAAACATCTTTCTCGAGATTAATGCGGCTTCTCTCGAAGAAGCGAGGAAAGTAGAGAAATCGGGCAAGAAAGGACCCTTATACGGTCTTGCTATTGCAATTAAATCAAATATCAACGTGTATGGTTTATATGCGACCTGTGCTTCGCAGACCTTAAAGAATTATATCGCGACATATGATGCTGATGTCATTCAAAAAATCAGGGAAGCTGGGGGAATAATTATCGGAATGACTAATTGTGATGAATTTGCTTGCGGTTCCTCTGGAGAAAACTCTGCGTTCGGTCCTACAGAAAATCCTGTTGTTCCTGGCAGAATTCCAGGCGGTTCATCATCAGGAAGCGCGGCGGCAGTTGCAGCTGGATTTTGTGATCTTAGCTTGGGATCTGACACTGGAGGGAGTAT
>JBBSXE010000057.1:0-4143 GCA_038045925.1 Nanobdellota archaeon | reverse complement strand
TAAGAGAAAACTCTCTCGCAAAAAACAGAAATCCTCAATTAACTATGGGGGTCTAGCAAACCAAAACGATTATTAATCCAGAAGAATATGGTTTTCCAGACATGGTGCAGAAAGAAGTGATCATTGATAATATCAAGATCGTGCAGGACTCTATTTTCGCGATGGGCGAGTTGTACAAAATGATGTTTAAGTGGTTTGAAGCCTATGAATATGGATTTCACGAGGATGAATATAATGAAGAGACAAAACAAACGGGAAAAAATGTGAAGATATACTGGACTGCCGAAAAAAAGATCGATGCGTATGTTAAGTTTGTGATTGAAATCGGAATGTTCGCGTTAAATATGAATGACGCGGATATTGAGCGCGGCGGCTTAAAGATAAAATCAAACAAGGCAAACATCGAGTTTCGTATTTCCGCGTATTTGAGAAAAGATTACGCAGATAAATGGAAAAATCTGCATATGTTCCATTACATTTACGATAAAGTGATCGTCCAAGACCGTATAGATAAATACGGCGGAGAATTATACAGAGAAACAAATAAATTAATTGACGAAATCAAAGCGTTTCTGAATCTCCATCGCCTTTAATGCAAAGTGCGTTTCTTTTTCTCTTCTCGAATAAAATGAATCAATAAAAGCGCGACTCCGATCGTATTCGCGCTGTCCGCAAGATTAAAGCTCGGCCAGAATCCAACCTCAATAAAATCAGTCACTGCGCCAAAAAAAACGCGATCAACCAGATTTCCCAATGCCCCTCCAAATAATAATCCGAGAGAAACTGGATATGTTTTTCGATAATAAAACAGAAGGCAAAGCGCAAAAAGAATGACAACAGTAATCAGTGAAGAATATTCTTTCAAGAATCCAAAGGCAATCCCAGTATTGGTGGTGTAAGAAAAAAATCGTCGAACAAGATATTTGCTGAGCTGATCAAGCGCAAGAACAATCGCGGCGGTCAAAAAAAATCGTTGGTGTATAGTTACCATCGTTGATACGGCGATTGCGTAGGCTGTCGTTGTGGCGTTGAAACAGGTTCTCTTGTCTGTTGCTGCGTATTTCCCTGCAATGCAAGCTCTAACTGTGCCAGCCGCTGGTTGATGAAATCAAGTTTTGTTGTAATAAGATCAAGTTTCACCAGCAACGTATGCATTTCTGCTTGGTTGATGCTGCCTGGCTTATCAGTCTCTTCTGGTCGCAGGTGCTCTAACGGTTGTAAAGGTCGTTGCCCTTCCATACCAAATCCAGATTGATCTTGAAATCCTGAAGAAAGCGCTTCTGTCCACGGTGTTTGTTCTGGCGGCGCTGCTTTACTCTTTTTTTTGAATAATCCTAAGAATCCCATAGGTATACAACTGGCGCGAGAATATTTAAATGTTCTGATGCTGTGTACTTGTTTAGCTAACCGAAAGGATTTTGAGCAGTAAATATTGCGGCACAGATATCAAAATATGAACTCAAGCCGCCCAGAACGAGTTGATCTTCACAAACTCTTTCAAATTGTACTATGCCCTCAATCCAACGCACTTCAATCATTTTTTGTCTGAACATACGACTCTTCTGTTGAGTAAGTCGTTTTTAAATCTTTCTAGGTATAACCACTTTAAAAAGATAACAGAAAAAGACCGTACTAGATCGGCGCAAAAACCTATCCATACATAAAGATAAATCGATAAGATTAAAAGGAAAAGCCCCTTTGAAAAAGGAAATGGCAGAGCAGAAAAAATGGGATAAAGAGAAGAATAAAAAAGAAGAGAAAAAAAGCGAGCCATTCGAGAAGCCTGTTGGTGGAAAATTCGGCGGTAAAGCGCAATACACAATTGTAATGGATATGCCGCAGGCGGGCGTCGAAGCGAATTACTTCGCTATCCTCGGCATTCTCGAAGGAAGATCGCCGTTTGGCTTGAGTTATAGAAGTGGAGCAGATGGAAAGGGAGAAATTATAAAAATTAAAGACATCTACACTGCGGGAGAAACAAGCGCGTATTTCGGCATGGTGGAGCAGCGAAAAGGAGCGCAGCAGGATAAATTTCAGCAGCTAATGGCGAACATTGGTCAGATGATCAAGACATTGTTTCAAATGATCCGCGAGCTGCGCATTATCGATGAACGCTTAGAATATTACGAAAAAAGCATGGCAGGAGATAGGGCTGCGGAAGTCGCATTAAAAGGAATCTGGGTTGATCTTGTCGAGGGTGGTTCAAAAAACCCCGGTTCAGTCATTGGTCTTGCGAAAGAAGTTGGATTTGTCACATTGCCGGACTTATTTTTTAGTATTCACCCAAAAAACGCGGACGCTGTCGAAAAAGAAGTCAATAAGTTAGAGTCAAGCGGCTTCAACAGAAAAATTAGAGAAGTCTTGATGAGGAAATTAAAGCAGTATTTAATATGGAGAGAAAAGACCTACAAAGAGCTTACTGTTGGAAAAGAATTCAAACGATTGTACATGGTGCAGCATTATCATGTCATGAAAATCTATCTGCATTGGCTTCGCCCCTATCTCAAAAACATCAAGCGCTTGCAGACGCAGCCGACAGAATCAAACAAAGATATCATGGCGGCGTTCGACACCTCAAAAATAGAATTAGAGATTATCGCGGTGAAGAACGTTTATGAAACAGAAGTCAATCCCGACACAAAAGAAGATCGAAAGTTTCAAAAAATATTTCCCTGCATTCGCGTCAAAATGGATTTCGTTGCCATGCCGCAGCTCTCATTTCAGCAGGAAGGATACCAGCGCGGCGCGATTCATCTGGGCAAGACAAGAATCACGATTGAAGGATTCACTGCGATAAGAGATAAAGAAAAAGGAAAAGATGAGATTGAAGAATATAAGCAAAAAGTGGAGCGAGAAGATTTTGAATTGCTGGAAGCGGTCGATAAGTCCATTCTTGCGCTAAAAGATGATCTGGAGTATTATATGAAGGAAGATAAGTTGCGGGAAAAAGAAACGCAAAAAGAAGAAAAGCCAGAAGGAATCTTAGGCCCATTCAAATCGCTGATTGACAGTTTTCGCGAGATTATGGGCATCACAAAAAGAGAAAGGAAAGACAAGCAGATTCCCGGAGAAGCTGGCGCTGCAGAAAACGCGGCAAAAGCGGAATCGTATCTCCTGTATAAAATTTTCAAGAAGCAGCAGCGCATGTTCACAGAATAAAAATATTAGAGATAGTGGTCGCGCGCGCGAACACGATCAAGAAAATACAAATCAGGCATAAATAAGGATCGATGCGGAGAGGGGTGAAAAACTCCCTGGCGAATCATCTGGGTAATAATCGCAAGAAAATACATATGTTCATCTTCTTTTCTTTCTCGTCTGATGCCTTGTGATCCATAAAGGTAATGCTCAACATCACGAAGGCGAGCGGTCGTATAAGGCGCGTCAGCAAAATAGCGCGCAACAATGGTGCCGAGTTCTTCAAGGGGAGTTCGTTGAAGCCGTTTTGTAAGCAGAGTTTGCTGAGGTTGTGTCATGCGTTGCAAAAGGGAATGGGATTTTAAAAAGCAAACGTTTAAGAGAAAGAAGGAGCATACTACTCAAGATGGATAAAAAAGCATGGAAAAAACTGCAAGAGGATCTCAAAGAGCGTTCCATAGAGGAGCAGCTTGCTGAGCTGAGAAATCATCTGAACAACATTACAGACAAAGAGATATTCCAAGAGGTGCAGACAGCAATTCAGCAGCGTGAACTCCAGCAGATCATGCTTGCCAAGAAAAGAGAACAAGTCATAGGGGAATTTTTGTCGCATCAGCCTCCACAGCAACAGCGCAGAGAAGAGCAAGTGCAATCAGCACAGCAGCAAAATCCAGAGCTGATCTCGTTGGAAAATGTCGTAAAGACAATCGTCAGCAATCAGCAAATTCCAAGTCAAACAACCGTGCAGCAGCCGCAATATGCGCAGACAACATCCTATAATCTCGCAACAACCTATAACAGCCAAGCAACGCAATATTCGCTCAATCAGGATAAATTTCTCCACGAAGGGTTGGGAACGCATGTCTTTGCGGAGAAACAAGCGTCAATGCAGCAGCGTGAGCGCGAAGAGGAAGAGCGTCGCGCAACCGGCAGCACGCGTCAAGCGTTAGAATCGCGTGACTTCGCAGAATACAAGACGAGTCGTCAGCAGAAAAAATTCCAAGT